>NZ_JAHKRK010000191.1 GCF_019396355.1 Pseudonocardia nigra | reverse complement strand
GGGACCGGTGGTCAGCGCAGGGCCGGGTGCAGCTGCAGGTCCAGGCCGGCGGGCGCCGCCGCCCGCGCGACGACGTGCTCGGCCACCGGCAGCGTCCCGTCGAGCGCGGCGGTGACGGCCGCGGCCGCCGCCTCCAGCACCTCGGCGACCGGCACCGGCCGGCCCAGCTCGGCGGCGAGCGACGTGACCCCGGCGTCGGTGATCCCGCACGGGACGATCCGGTCGTAGGCCGCGAGGTCGGGGTCGCAGTTGAGGGCGAACCCGTGCAGCGTGACGCCGCCCTGCACGCGCACCCCGATCGCGGCGATCTTGCGCTCGGGACCGCGCTCGTCGGCGGGCAGCCACACGCCGCTGCGGCCGTCCACTCGGCCCGCCTGCGTGACGCCGA
Source organism: Pseudonocardia nigra (assembly GCF_019396355.1). Taxonomy (GTDB): domain Bacteria; phylum Actinomycetota; class Actinomycetes; order Mycobacteriales; family Pseudonocardiaceae; genus Pseudonocardia; species Pseudonocardia nigra. Next base: position 16,039 of record NZ_JAHKRK010000191.1, on the reverse strand, counting down.
GGTCGTGCACCACCCGGATCAGCGCCTCCTCCAGCCGGCGGACGAAGTCGACCACGTCGAGCGGCTCGGCGAGCGCGACGATCGGGTAGCCGACGAGCTGGCCCGGGCCGTGCCACGTGATCCGGCCGCCGCGGTCGACGTCGATCACCGGGGTGCCGTCGGTGGGGCGGTCGGACGGCTGCGTGCGCTTGCCCGCGGTGTAGACCGGCGGGTGCTCGAGCACCATGAGGACGTCGGGTCCGCGGCCCTCGCGCCGGGCGTCGGCGTGGGCGCGCTGGGCGTCCCACGCGGCGAGGTAGTCGACGACACCCGCCCGATCGACGTGCAGGGGTTCGGCGGACCGGCGGCAGGAGCGGACGGAGGGCGACGTTCCCATGGTCGCCACGCTACGCCCGGGCCGCCGGTCCGGTCAGCACCGGTCCGGCCCGCGGCGTCCGGGTCCGGCCGCGGCGCGGCGACACTGATCCCGGCAGCGGCCGGAACGACGGGTCGCCCTCAGCGGCCGACGGCGGCGGAGAGCGCCTCTCCCAAGCCGATGTGCCGGAACGGGTACCCGGCGGCCTGCAGTTTCGCCGGCACGGCCCGCTGGCCGTAGAGGAGCATCTCCTCGCCCATCGCGCCGAGCGTGCGCTGGAGGGCGAACTCCGGGACGGCGAGGAACGGGGCGGGCCTGCCCACCGCGCTCGCCAGCGCCTTCGTGAACTCGGCGTTCGTGACTGGGGTGGGCGCGGTCAGGTTCACCGGGCCGGCGAGCTCGGGGTGCTCCAGCACGTAGCGAATGGCGCCGACCTCGTCGTCCAGCGAGATCCAGGACAGGTACTGCCGGCCGCTGCCCAGCCGGGCGCCCAGGAACGCGGCGAACAGCGGCCGGAGCCTGCCCAGCAGCCCGCCTGCGGGGGAGAGCACCACCCCGCTGCGCAACAGGGCGACCCGCGCACCCGCATCCTGCGCCTTCCGGGTGGCGGCCTCCCAGTCGCGGCAGACCTCGGCCAGGAAACCGGTGCCGGACGGGGCGCTCTCGTCCACCGCGCGACCGCCGGTGTCGCCGTAGTAGCCCACCGCGGAGGCGGAGAGAAACGCGGGAACCCGGTGGTCGGCCACGGCGGTGGCGAGCACCTCCGTGGGGACGTTGCGGCTGTCGCGCACCATCTGCCGCCGGGCCCCACTCCAGGGCCGGTCGCCGATCCCGACGCCGCCCAGGTTGACCACGGCGTCGACGCCGTCGAACGTGCCGTCGTCGACACGCCCGGCGGGAGGGTCCCAGCCCCGCTCGTCCGGGGCGGCGGGTGCCCTCCGGACAAGACGCCGGACCTCGTGGCCCGCTTCGCGCAGATGGGCCACGAGGGCGGTTCCGATCAGGCCGGACGACCCGGCGACGACGACGCGCACCCCATGATCCTCTCGGAACCGGGCCGGGCGCGCGAGTCGGGTACCCCGACCCGCGCGCCCGTCAGGACCCCTCGAGCGTCAGAGACCGAGGTCGGCCTCGAAGGCGCCCTCCTCCAACCGCAGCCGGATCGCGCTGAGGAACCGGCCGGCGTCGGCGCCGTCGACCAGACGGTGGTCGTAGGTCAGCGGCAGGAAACACATCGAGCGGATCGCGATGACGTCCTCGCCGTCCGGACCGGTGATCACCGCGGCCTGCTTGCTGATCGCACCGGTGCCGAGGATCGCCACCTGCGGCTGGTTGATGATCGGCGTGTCGAACAGCGCACCGGCGCTGCCGATGTTGGTGATCGTGAACGTGCCGCCCGACAGCTCGTCCGGGCCGATCTTGTTGTCGCGGGTGCGGGCCGCCACGTCGGCGATCCGCCTGGCGAGCCCCGCGATGTTGAGGTCCTCGGCGTTCTTGATCACCGGGACGAGGAGCCCGCGCGGGGTGTCCACCGCGATCGCCAGGTGCACGGCGTCGTGGTAGGTGACCTCCTTGGTCTCCTCGTTGATCGACGCGTTGACCTGCGGGAATGCCTTGAGCGCCTCGACCGTGGCCTTCGCGAAGAACGGCAGGTAGGTCAGCTTGACGCCCTCGCGCCGCTCGAACTCCGCCTTCGCGCGGGCCCGCAGCTTGGCGATGCGCGTGACGTCGATCTCCTGCACGGTGGTGAGCTGCGCCGAGATCTTCAGCGACTCGCTCATCCGCTGCGCGATCACCTGCCGCAGGCGCGGCATCTTCACCGTGGAGCCCGGCTGCGGGCCGCCCTCCCGCGGCTTCGGCACCTGACGGGCCGGGCCGGACGGGGCCGACGGGGCGCCCGCGGCGGCCGGGGCGGCGGCGGGCTCCGGGGTGGGCTCGGCGGCCGGCTTCGCGGCCTCGGCCGCGGCCAGCACGTCCTGCTTGCGGATCCGCCCACCGACGCCCGAGCCCTTGATCGACGAGAGGTCGACACCGTGCTCGGCGGCCAGCTTGCGCACCAGCGGGGTGACGTACGGGGCGCTCGTGCCGCCGTCGGACTCCGGCCGCTCGGGCTGCTCGGACGGGCGCTCGGCCCGCTCGGCCTGCTCCTCCGCCTTCTCGGTCTTCTCCGCCGTCTCGGCCTGCTGCGGGGCGGCCGAGCCGTTCCCCGAGGGCTGCTCGGCGGCGGGCTGCTCCGCGGGGCGCTCCTCGGCGGACGGGGCCTCCTCTGCGGGGGCGTCCGAGCCACCCGACGGCGCGGCCGACGCGTCACCGATCACGGCGAGCTGGGCGCCCACCTCGACCGTCTCGTCCTCGCTCGCGGTGATCTCCAGCAGCGTGCCCGCCACGGGCGACGGGATCTCCGTGTCGACCTTGTCGGTGGAGATCTCCAGCAGCGGCTCGTCGACGGCGACCTCGTCACCGACCTGCTTGAGCCAGCGGGTGACGGTGCCCTCGGTGACGCTCTCGCCGAGCTCCGGCATGCGGACGGCGGTGCCGGAGTCGGTGGACCCGGTGGCGGCCTTCGGCTTCTCGGCGGGCTCGTCGCCACCACTCGCGGCGTTCGCCTGGTTCGGCGGTGCCTCGGGCGTCTTCTCGGCGGGCTCCTCCTCCGCGGGCGCCTCGACGGCGTCCTCGGCGGGCGTCTCGCCCCCGGCCGGGGCAGGCGTGGCGTCGCCGGAGTCGGCGGGCGCCTCGTCGGCGTCGCCGATCACGGCCAGCTCGCCGCCGACCTCGACGGTCTCGTCCTCGCCTGCGACGATCCGCTGCAGCACACCTGCCGCGGGCGAGGGGATCTCGGTGTCGACCTTGTCGGTGGAGACCTCGAGCAGCGGCTCGTCGACCTCGACCCGGTCCCCCTCCTGCTTGAGCCATCGGGTGACGGTGCCCTCGGTGACACTCTCACCGAGGGCGGGCATCTGGACGGAGAAGGCCATGGCGGGTCGGAGCTCCTCTTCCTACGCGATCGGGGGTTCGGCCGGTGACAAACCGGTCTCTCAGCTGTGGCTGTGCAGCGGCTTGCCGGCGAGAGCCAGGTGCGCCTCGCCGAACGCCTCGTTCTGGGTGGGGTGGGCGTGGACGAGCGCGGCCACGTCCTCGGCCTGCGCGTCCCAGTTGTAGACGAGCTGGGCCTCGCCGATGAGCTCGCCGACGCGGGCGCCGACCATGTGGATGCCGACGACCGGCCCCTGCGTCCCCTCGGCGCCCGCCTTGATCAGTTTGATGGCGCCCTGGGTCTGCAGGATCTGGCTCTTGCCGTTGCCGCCGAGGTCGTAGGTGAGCGTCTGGATCTCCCCGTGCTTCTCGCGGGCCTGCGCCTCGGTGAGACCCACGGAGGCCACCTCCGGTTCGCAGTAGGTGACGCGCGGGATGCCCGCCTCGTCGATCACCGGCGGGTTGAGGCCCGCGATGTCCTCGGCCACGAAGATGCCCTGCTGGAAGCCGCGGTGGGCCAGCTGCAGGCCGGGGACGATGTCGCCGAGGGCGTAGACGTTCTCGAGGTTGGTGCGCAGCCGCTCGTCGGCGAGGACGAACCCGCGCTCCATCGCCACGCCGGCCTCCTCGAAACCGGCGTTGGCGGTGTTCGGGCCGCGGCCGACGGCGACCAGCAGCAGGTCGGCCTCGATCTCCTCGCCGGACTCCAGCGAGACGGTGACGTTGTCGTCGGTCTGCTTGGCCCCCGTGAACTTCACGCCGGTCTTAAAGGTGATCTTGCGCCGGCGGAACGCGCGCTCGAGCAGTTTCGAGGCGAACTCGTCCTCGTTGGGGACCAGGCGGGGGAGCGCCTCGACGACCGTGACCTCGGCACCGAAGCTCTTGAACACGCTCGCGAACTCGACGCCGATCACGCCGCCGCCGAGCACCACGACCCGATCGGGCACGTGGTCGAGGCGGATCGCCTCGTTGCTGGTGATGACCCGGCCGCCGATGTCCAGGCCGGGAAGGGACTTGGAGTAGCTGCCGGTGGCGAGCACGACCTTCTTGCCGACGTAGCGGTCCTCGCCCACCACGACCGCGTTCGGGCCCTCGAAGCGACCCGTGCCCTCCACCAAGGTGATCTTGCGGGACTTCACGAGCCCCTGCAGTCCCTTGTAGAGCCTGGAGACGACGCCGTCCTTGTAGGTGTTGACCCCGGCCATGTCGATCCCGGCCAGCGAGCTCTGCACACCGATCTTCTCGCCCTCGCGCGCCGAGTCGGCCACCTCGGCGGCGTGCAGGAGGGCCTTGGTGGGGATGCAGCCCCAGTGCAGGCAGGTGCCACCGAGCTTGTCGCGCTCCACCAGCACGACGGACATGCCGAGCTCGGCCGCGCGCAGCGCACAGGCGTACCCGCCCGATCCACCGCCGAGAACGACCAGGTCCGCGTTGTGCTCGGGCACTCTGTACTCCCTCAACCGATAGGCCGGCGCAGTGCGTCTGACAGCGACATGTGACGTCGCGGTTCCCATCTTGTCATCCGCGCTCCGTGCGCGCGGCGGCTGGTGCGCCCGGGAGAAAATCGGCGCGGCCGCGCGTTGGCCGGGCAGGAGGTGGGTCGCGATGGACCTGCTCGGCAGATTGCGGAGGCGGCGCCGCGGGGCGTCCCGTACCGGCGACGGCGCGGACGAGGCGCACCTGCGCTCCTGGGCCGCCGCACACGATGGCGTGGAGGCGTTCGTCGAGCCGCGCACCGCGGTCACGGAGACCACGGTGCTGCTGGTCGACGCCGTGGGCGAGTGGACCCGCAGGCGCGTGCAGTCGCCGGACCGGGCGCGCAGGCTGGCCCGGTCGCTGAAGATCCCGATCTACGACGTCGAGCTGCTCGGCTACCCGCAGCGCATGCGCGACCACGACGCCCGGCAGCGGATCCTGCGGGAGCGGGACCGCCGCCGCGACCTGGAGCGGTAGGGCTCGGCTCACGCACCCCGTGTCCGTCCACGCACCCCGTGTCCGTCCGTGCACCCCGTGTCGCCCGTGCACCCCGTGTCGCCCGTGCACCCCGTGTCGGCGCATGCGCCCCGTCGACGGGGTGCGTGAGCGGAGAAGGGGTGCGTGGGCCGGCGGGTCGGTGGCGCGCGGTCAGGGGCCGACCGGGTGGTCAGCCGTTCTCGGCGATGTCGGCCAGCACCGCGAACATCGTGCGGACCGGCACGCCCGTGCCGCCCTTGTGCGTGTAGCCGTACGGCCCACCGGAGTGGAAGCTCGGGCCGGCGATGTCGATGTGCGCCCACGGCAGGCCGTCCGGCACGAACTCGCGCAGGAACGTCCCGGCCACGAGCATGCCGCCCCAGCGGGCGCCGGTGACGTTGGCGATGTCGGCGATCCGCGAGTCCAGCTCGCCGCGCATGTGCTCGGGCAGCGGCATCGCCCAGCCGTCCTCGCCGGTGGCGCGGGCGTGCGCGGCCACCCGGTCGCGGAACTCGTCGCTGCCCATCACGCCGGCGGTGCGCAGGCCGAGCGCCACCTGCTGGGCGCCCGTGAGGGTGGAGGTCTCGACGAGGTAGTCGGGGTCGTCCTCGGCGGCGCGGGTGATCGCGTCGGCGAGGATCAGCCGGCCCTCGGCGTCGGTGTTGAGCACCTCGACGGTCTTGCCGCCGTACATGCGCAGCACATCGCCGGGACGGTAGGCCGTGGCGCTGGGCATGTTCTCGGCCATCGGCACGGTCGCGGTCACGGCCACCGGCAGCTCCAGCTGCGCGGCGAGCACCGTGGTCGCGATGACCGCCGCCGCGCCCCCCATGTCGGAGGTCATGTGGTCCATGTTCGCCGCCGGCTTGATCGAGATGCCGCCGGTGTCGAACGTGATGCCCTTGCCGACCAGCGCCACCTTCGCCCGCGGCGCCGACCCACCCGCATACCGGAGCCGGACCAGCCGTGGCTTGCGGGACGAGCCCTGGCCCACGCCGAGCACGCCGCCGAACCCGCCCGCGGCCAGCGCCTCGTCGTCGAGCACCTCGACCTCGAGGCCCGCGGCCTCGGCCAGCTCCCGCGCCCGGGCCGCGAAGGACTCGGGGAACAGGTCGTTCGGCGGCGTGTTGACGAGGTCGCGCGCGGTGCACACGGCCCGGCCGATCGCCGCGGCCGTGCGGAGGGTCGCCTCGGCGTCCGCGCCGTCGGCCACCAGGCCGACCCGGCCGACGGGGGCCTTGCCGTTGCCGTTCGTGCGGTAGGCGGTGAACGAGTACGCGCCGAGCAGCGTGCCCTCGGCCGCCGCGGCGAGGTCGACCCGGCCGAGCGTGCTCAGCGCGTGCCCGATGCCGGTCAGTGCGCGCGCAGCGGCGCCCGCGGCCCGCCGGACCTGCTCCGCGGCCGGCGCCCCGTCCGCGTCCGGCTTGCCCATGCCGACCGCCACGAGAAGCGGCGCCGTGAGCGAGCCGCGCGTGGGCACCTTGACGACCTCGTCGGCCTTGCCCGTGGCGCCGGCGACGGCGAGCAGCCCGATGAGGCCGGCGTCGCCGTCGAACGCGGCGGCGACCTCGTCGGCCCCCGGCGCGAGCCGCGGCGCGTCCCCGCCCTGGGACGGCGGCAGCACCCCGATCACGACGGCGTCGGCTTCGGCGGTGGCGGGTGAACCCTCGGCGATGTAGAGGTCCGTGGACGTCAAGGCGCATTCCTCCCGGTGGGTCGGTTCCGTTGCCCCGGGCCCGGATCCGGTTCTCCCGCGGCGAGATCGCTTCGAGATGTTAATGACACCGGCGTGCCGTCGGATCCGGCAGGCCCGGATGCGAGGGTGTGCGCCATGTCCTCCAGCGTGCAGCGCAGGCTCGGCACGGCCGATGCCGTCGTGTTGGGGCTGGCGGCCATGCTCGGCACCGGGGTGTTCGCCGTGTGGGCGCCGGCCGCGGCTGCCGCCGGGCCGTGGCTGCTGCTCGCCGTCGTCATCGCGGGGATCGTCGCCGCCTGCAACGCGGCCTCCACCGCCGACCTCGCCGTCGCCCACCCGGAGAGCGGCGGTGGCTTCGTCTACGGGCGCGAGCGGCTCTCGCCTGCGGCCGGGCGGCTCGCCGGGGTGGCCTTCCTCGTCGGGAAGTCCGCGTCGGCCGCGGCGGCCGCCGGCGTCTTCGGCGGCTACGTGCTCCAGGTGCAGCCGCTGCCCGCCGCGATACTGGCGATCGTCGTCGTCACCGTGCTGAACGTCGCCGGCGTGCGGTGGACGGCCCGTGGCGCGTACACGCTGGTCGGCGGCACGCTCGCCGTGCTGCTCGTCGTGATAGTGGTGGGGCTGCTCGGCCCGAGCGGGGCGGAGGAGGTCGCCTCGGCGGCGACGCCCGAGGTGGAGACGGTGCCGATGCGCAGCGGCCCGCTCGGCGTGCTCACCGCGGCCGGGCTCGTGTTCTTCGCCTTCGCGGGGTACGCCCGGATCGCCACCCTCGGCGAGGAGGTCCGCGACCCGGGCCGGACGCTGCGCAGGGCGATCGTCACGGCGCTCGGGATCGCGCTGGTCACCTACCTCCTCGTGGCCACGGCCCTGCTGGTCGGGCTCGGCGCCGACCGGCTCGCCACCGAGCCCGCGCCGCTCGTTGCGCTCGTCGACAGCGGGGACACCAGTGCCTTCGGCGTGCTCGTCCGCGTCGGTGCAGCGGTTGCGGCGGGCTCGGCGCTGCTGTCGGTCCTCGTCGGCGTGAGCCGCACGACCCTCGCGATGGCCCGCCGGCACGAACTGCCCGCCGCCCTCGCCGCCATCGGCCCGCGGGGCACGCCGTGGCGCGCCGACCTCGCGGGCGGGGTCGTCGCCGTCGTCCTCGCGACCCTCGCCGGGCCGATCGCGGCGATCGCGCTCTCGGCGTGCTCCGTGCTCGTCTACTACGCGGTGATCAACGTCGCGGCCCTCCGCCTGCCGGCCGCCCAGCGGCGCTGGCCCGCGTGGACCTCGTGCCTCGGGCTGCTGCTGTGCCTCGGGCTCGCCGTGCTGCTGCCGCTGCAGCAGGTGCTGATCACGGCGGCCGCGCTCGCGGTCGGGTGGGGGATCTGCACCATGCACGCGCGGGCCCGCGGCTGAGAACGGACAGCCCCGACCGAAGCGCCGCCGCGCCCGGCCCTGCCCACGGCCATCTTCAACCGCCCCACCAGCATCGGTGCAGCGGTCGCTCACCCGATCCGGGTGATCGCGTCGATCTGCAGCACCGGGACTGTCGTGCTTCCCCCGATCGTCGTGTCGTACGAGAGGGTTCCACCCACGGTGACCTCTGCTCTGAACAGGTCATCGACGACGATGTCGCGCAGTCCCTCGGTGGTGCCGCTGAGCACCGTGTTGGTCTCGTAGTCGTAGATCCGGTCGTGCTGAACCCCGTCGACGGACGCCCGGAAGACGCTCGTCCCCGTCGCGGTGTCGAACTGTGTGACCCTGCCGAAGACGATGATCCGCTCGCCCCGGTGCGAGTCGGGGTCCTTTGCAATCGTCTGCCACTCCCGGCCGGTGATGCTGCGGTGCGGTTCGGGCGGCGGCGGCGCCAGCGTGACGTGGACGGGGTCGCCTGCTCGCTGCCGAACGCCAGGCCTCGGGCTCTGGCCCGTCACCTGGCTGGACATGGGCGCGTCGTTCTGCGCGAACCGGACGTCGAGGACCCCGGCGGCGCCGAGCGCCGCGCTGGCCTGATCGCCTGTCATGCCGGTGAGGTCGGGAACGGTGACCTGCCGGGCGGCCGGTGCGAGGGAGGTCGGCCGAGGCGGGGACGTTGACCGTTCCGCCGCGGCACCGGTGACCTCGGCCGGTCGCACGGTGCCGGAGACCGGTTCCGCGGAACACGCACCGGCCATCAGCAGGAGCAGTGCCGAAGCGGCCGATTGGAGGACGAACCGCCGGATCATGCTCGACAAGTCGCCGAGCGTGTGCGTTGCGTTACCGGCAATCAGCGAGATGCACCCGCAGTCGTCTCCGTGGTCCACGCCCACCTCGGCGGCGGCGTCTCGGTCGCGCCCACCGCATCCGGGTGAATGGTCAGCCGGGCGAGGCGTCTGCCCTCATTTGCGCCTCGCCGGTCGGGTGTACGCCGCCAGGTGCACCTCTGCCGCCGCCCGCACGCCCTCGACGTCGCCGGTCGCGAGCAGGTCCAGCAGCAGCCCGCGCGCGACGGCGAGCCGCAGCCGGGCGTGTGCGCGCGCCTCGGCGGGCGGGACGCCGCTGCTGACGGTCAGCTCGGTGAGGGGTTCCAGCCAGTCGTCCACCACCCCGTCCAGCAGCGCCACGGCGTGCGGCCTGCCCTGCAGAGCCTGGCCGTACAGCTCGAAGAACAGCCGCTGCGACGGCCACAGCGCGGGGTCGGTCAACTGCGCCCAGAACCGGCGCGCCTGCTCCGCGGGGTCCGCGTCGGGCTCGACGAGGAGTGTGGCCAGCAGGTCGCGCTGGCGCTGCTCGACGGCCCGGGTGATCGCTACGAGCAGGCCCTCGCGGGAGCCGAAGTGGTAGATGAGCATCCGGTGGCTCGTGCCCGCCGCCGCGGCCAGGTCACGGAGGCTGCTGTCCCCGATGCCGTGGCTCGTCACGTGGTCGAGCACGGTGGCCAGTAGTGTGTCCCGCGACATGTACCGAATGGTACGTGCAGCACGTCGGAGGTTCTCATGGAGTTCGAGCGGAGCGTGTCGATCGACGCCGAGCCCGCGGTCGTCTGGACCGAGCTGATCGACATCGAGCGCTGGCCGGAGTCGACGCCGTCCATGACCGAGGTCCGGCGGCTCGACGAGGGCCCGCTCGCGGTCGGGAGCGCCGCACTGGTGCGCCAGCCCCGGCTGCCCGCGGCGCGGTGGGAGGTCGCCGAGCTCGTGCCCGGCCGCTCGTTCACCTGGGTCTCCACGGCGCCGGGCGTGCGCACGGTCGGCAAGCACCACGTCGAACGGGCCGGGACGGGCAGCGTGCTGCGGCTGCGGCTGGTGCAGCAGGGGCCGGGTGGGCGGCTGATCGGGCTGCTCGCCGGCGGGCTCATCCGCCGCTACGTCACACAGGAGGGCGACGGGCTCAAGCGCCGCTGTGAGGCACGTCAGTAGGGTCCCTCCCGTGGACGACCTCCTCACGAGCCCCCTGCACGACCGGCACACCGCGCTCGGAGCCACCCTCGGCGCGTTCGGCGGCTGGTCGATGCCCCTGTCCTATCCGGACGGCACGGTCGCCGAGCACACCGCGGTGCGCGAGGCCGTCGGTGTCTTCGACGTGAGCCATCTCGGCAAGCTGACGATCGCGGGGCCGGGTGCGGCCGACTTCGTCAACCGCTGCTTCACCGCCGACCTGGGCAAGATCGGCCCGGGCCACGCGCAGTACACGCTGTGCTGCGCCGAGGACGGTGGCGTCGTCGACGACATCATCGTCTACCTGGTGGGGCCGGACGAGGTGCTGGCCGTGCCGAACGCCGCCAACGCCGAGCGGGTGGCGCAGCTGCTGCGCGCCGCCGCGCCCGAGGGCGTCGAGATCACCGGCCGGCACCGCGACCTGGCGGTGCTCGCCGTGCAGGGCCCCAAGGCGCCCGAGGTGCTCGTGACGGTGCTGCCGGGCGCCGCCGATCTCGCGGGCATGGACTACATGGCCTTCGCCGACGTCGCCGACGTGCGCGTGTGCCGCACCGGCTACACCGGCGAGCGCGGGTACGAGCTGCTCGTCCCGGCCGATGACGCCCCGCGGGTGTGGGACGCGCTGCTCGCGGCCGCCGAGCCGCTGGGTGGCCGCCCGGCCGGCCTGGCCGCCCGCGACACGCTGCGCACCGAGATGGGCTACCCGCTGCACGGCCAGGACCTGTCCGCCGAGATCACGCCCGTCCAGGCGGGCAGCAGCTGGGCGGTCGGCTGGTCGAAGCCGGAGTTCTGGGGGCGCGCCGCGCTCGTCGCGGAGCGGGAGGCCAAGCCCGCGCGGCGGCTGCGCGGCCTGCGCGCCACCGGCCGGGGCGTTCCCCGGGCGGGCATGGCGGTGCTGCGCGACGGGGAGCGCGTCGGCGTGACGACGTCGGGCACGTTCTCCCCGACGCTGAAGGTGGGCATCGCGCTCGCACTGTTGGACACCGCCTCCGGGGTCGGCCTGGACGACACCGTGGTCGTGGACGTGCGCGGCCGCGAGCTGGAGTGCACCGTCGTGAAGCCGCCGTTCGTGCCCTCGCACGTGCGGTGAGGCTCCCGACTGGTCGGACTTCCGACTGTTGTTCCACCGAGTAACGTCTCCACCCATGAGCGTGCAGTTCTCACGGACTCCCCATCCCGCTCCGGTCCCCGACGACCGGCGGGCCGAGATGGTCGCCGACCCGGGCTTCGGGCGGTACTTCACCGACCACATGGTGACGATCAAGTGGACGGCGGAGGAGGGCTGGCACGACGCCAAGGTGGAGCCGTACGGGCCGCTGTCGCTCGACCCGGCCACGATGGTCCTGCACTACGGCCAGGAGATCTTCGAGGGGCTCAAGGCCTACCGCAGGCTCGACGGGTCGATCGCGTCGTTCCGCCCCGACGCCAACGCGGCCCGGTTCCGCGCGTCGGCCGCCCGGATGGCGATGGCGGAGCTGCCCGACGAGCTGTTCCTCGCCTCGCTGCGGGAGCTCGTGTCCGTCGACAACGAGTGGGTGCCGGCGGCGGGCGGCGAGGACTCGCTCTACCTGCGGCCGTTCATGCTCGCCACCGAGGTCGGCCTCGGCGTGCGCCCGTCGGCCGAGTACCTGTACGCGGTGATCGCCTCGCCCGCCGGCCCGTACTTCAGTGGCGGGATCAAGCCGGTCGACGTGTGGCTGTCCACCGACTACACCCGCGCCGCACTGGGCGGCACCGGCACCGCGAAGTGCGGAGGCAACTACGCCGCGTCGCTGCTGCCGCAGGCCCAGGGCGCCGCGAACGGCTGTGCCCAGGTCGCCTACCTCGACGCCGAGGAGCGGCACTGGATCGACGAGATGGGCTCGAACAACCTGTTCTTCGTTTTCGGGTCGGGCGACGACGCGGAGATCGTCACGCCGTCGCTCACCGGCAGCATCCTCGCCGGCATCACCCGCGACTCCCTGCTCGTGCTCGCGAAGGAACTGGGCTGCCAGGTCACCGAGCGGCGCGTGTCGGGCCAGGAGTGGCTCGAGGGCGCCGCCGACGGGCGGATCAGCGAGGTGTTCGGCTGCGGCACCGCGGCCGTGATCACCCCGATCGGCCGGGTGAAGCACAACGAGGGCGAGGTGACGATCGGCGGCGGCGAGCCCGGCCCCGTCACCAAGAAGCTGCGCGCCATGCTCACCGACATCCAGCGCGGCGCGGCCCCCGACACCCACTCCTGGATGCACACGCTCGTCCCGGCCTGACCCGCGCCCATTGTGCCAGCAAGGTGGCAATACTGCCGTCCAGTGACAGTATTGTATTGCCACCTTGCTGGCGTCAGGCCGCCGACAGCGCGACCAGCGCGGCCGTGGTCGCCAGCTCGCTCGCCGCGCCGAGCACGTCGCCGTTCATCCCGCCGAACCGGCGCGCGGTGTGCCGGGACAGGGCGCCGACCACCGCGGCTCCCAGCCCGATCGCGACGACACCGCGGACCCCCGCAAGCCCGAACCCCGCGGCGGCGAGCGCCGTCCACCACGCCGCGGCGACCCACCACGGCTGCGAGCCGGCCACGGTCGCACCGAGGCCGCCGGGCCGCGCGGCAGGGACGCCGCGGCGGCAGATCCAGGCGAACGCCGCGCGCCCGGCGGCGCAGGACAGGACGACGGCACCGAGGGCGGCGGGCGCCGGGCGGGTGGCGAGCGCGGCCAGCGCCGCGGCCTGCGCGCCCAGCGCCACGAGCAGCGTCACGACCGCGAACGGGCCCGCCCCGGCGTCGCGCATCACGGCGAGCGCGCGTTCCGGCGGGCCGTAGCAGCCCAGGCCGTCGGCGGTGTCGGCGAGGCCGTCCAGGTGCATGCCCCGGGTGGCCACGCCGAGGAACCCGACGGTGAGCAGGCCCGCCACCAACGGCGGGAGACCCAACGCGGCGAACCCGAGCAGCAGCCCGCCCGCGGCGGCGCCGAGCAGCGCACCCACCACCGGCGCCCAGCGAATCGCGCCCGCCGCCGTGCCCGCGTCCGGCGCCCCGGTGCGCACCGGGAGCACCGTGAGCCAGCTCAGCGCGAGCGCGAGGCCCCTCACCCCGCCAGGCCGTCCTCCGCCGTCGCGGTCTCGGCGAGCAGCCGGGCGGCCATCTGCAGCAGCGGGACGACGGCGGCCGCGCCCGTCCCGTCGCCGAGGCGGACGCCGAGGTCGAGCACCGGCGCCAGGTCCAGGTGTTCGACGGCCAACGCCATCGCCGGTTCCGGGGAGCGCTGGGCGAGCAGCCACCAGTCGCGGGCGCCCGGGGCCATCTCGTCGGCCACCAGCGCGGCGGCGGCCACCACGAGCCCGTCGAGCAGCACCGGGGTACGGCGCAGGGCCGCCTGGACGCAGAACCCGGCGAGGACGGCGAGGTCGGCTCCGCCCGCGACGCGCAGGAGGGCGAGCGGGTCCCGGGTGTGCGGGCGGGCCCGGCGGAGCCCGTCGCGGATGGCGGCGGCCTTGCGCATCCACGCGTTGTCGTCGATGCCGCTGCCACGCCCGACGACGGCCACCGGCTCGGCGCCGGTCAGGGCGGAGACGAGCACCGACGCCGGGGTCGTCGCCCCGACACCCAGGGCGGCCGGGACGAGCAGGTCGGCCCCGGCGTCCACCTCCTCGTCGGCCAGCGCGCGGCCGACGGCGACGGCCCGGTCGACCTCCTCGGCGGTCAGCGCGTCCTCGCGGTCGATCCGGCCGCTGCCGCGGCGCACCCGGTAGCGGTCGGTGGGCTCGGCGTCGTGGTCCAGCGCGACGTCGACCACGCGCACCGACAGCCCGGCGACCGGCGCCAGCACGGCGACCGGTGCCGTGTGCTCGCGCACGGCGGCGACCTGGGTCGACGTCGTCCCGGCCGCGTGCGCGGACACGCCCGCCTCGGCGATCCCGTGGTCGGCCGCCACGACGACGACGCGGGGGCGCGCCGGCGGGCGGGGCGGGCAGGCGCCCTGGACCGCGGCGAGCCAGCAGCCCAGCTCCGCGAGGCGGCCCAGCGCGCCGTCGGGGACGGCGAGCTCGGCGTGCCGGGCGACGGCGGCGCGGCGGGCGTCGACGTCCGGGGCGGTGATCGCAGGCAGATCCACGCGCTCTTCCTACAGCGGGCGACCGCCGCGCCGCCGGCCGGGTCCGCGGCCGTGCGTCACCGCGTCACACGTCAGGGGCCAGTAAGGTGGCAATGCTGTCACTGGACGGCAGTATCGCCACCTTGCTGGCATCGGGCGCGGGCGGGCGGGGCGGCGCGGGGGTGCGTGTCACTTCAGGCGTAGTGGTAGGCCGGCCACCAGGAGCAGGACCTCGTCACATACGGCGGCGAGCGCCGCGTTGAGCGCGCCGAGCTCGTCGCGGAACAGCCGGCCCGCGCGCGTGGCGGGCACGACCCCCAGCCCGACCTCGGCCGAGACGAGGACGACCCGCCCCGGGCAGGCGGCCACGGCGTCCACGAGCCCGGCCACCGCGGTGTCGACGGCGGGCGGGGTGGCGGGCGACTCCCACGCGCCGGCGTCGTCGAGCACGCCGGTGAGCCAGGTGGCGAGGTCGTCCACCAGCAGCGGGTCGCCGCCCGCGCGGACGAGCGCCGCGACGTCGCCGCCCTCCACCGTCGTCCAGCCGGCGGGACGACGCGCGCGGTGGACGTCGATGCGCGCCGACCACTCGGGGTCGTCGTCGCGGCGGCGGGCCGTGGCGAGGTAGCGCACCGGGGCATCGGCGGGCAGCAGGTCCTCGGCATAGCGGGACTTACCCGACCGGGTGCCGCCGAGCACCAGCGTGCGCCGTGCGTTCACGCCGCCGAGCCCCGCCGCCACATTGCAGCAAAGCCACTTTCCTGCAATGAGATGGCGTGAAAGTGGCTTTGCTGCAATCCGGGTGCGGGCTGGCGGCGGCGGATGGGGAGCACCGTCAGGGGTTCGCGCCCCGCTGTACCCGCGGCTTCGGGACGCGCAGGCGCCGCAGCTGGCTCGCGCGGGTGAAGACGTACCAGCCGGTGCCGAGTCCACCGATCTTCGCGTCCGGGAACTTGGCCCGGGCCTTCCGCGTGATCGTGATCCCGAGGAAGATCCCCTCGGCGATCATCGTGAACAGCGCGACGAGCGTGAACAGGTTGAGGTACTGCTGCACCGCGGGGACCGGGACGAGCAGCGACAGCACCACCAGGATCGCCAGCGGCATGAACAGGCCCATGAGGTGCGGCCGCGAGTCGACGAGGTCGCGGATGTAGGCCTTCACCGGCCCGCGGTCGCGCGGCAGCAGGTAGCGGTCGTCGCCCGCGGCCATCCGCTCGCGCCGCTCGATCGCGGCCTGGCGGCGCTGCTCCTTCGACGGGCGGTTGGCCTTGGCCAGCCGCGCGGCCTCGCGCTGGGTGCGCGGCGGGGGCGGGGCCGGGCCGCGGCGCTTGTTCTCGGCCTCGCGGCGCTTCGGCGTGGGACGGCCCTTGCCGACGGTGCGCGTCGGCTCGGCCGGGCCGTGCCCGGTGTCCGTCGCCTCGGACTCGACGACGGCGGCGGGTGTGGAGCGACGCAGGAACCTCACGACCTCCACATTACGGGCCGTTAAGGTCTCCCCGTGCGAGTGGTCGTGGCTCCGGATTCCTTTGGCGGCACCTTGAGCGCGACGGCGGCGGCCGACGCGATCGCGACGGGTTGGGGGGGCGCCGCCCCGCGCGGC
>NZ_JAHKRK010000190.1 GCF_019396355.1 Pseudonocardia nigra | reverse complement strand
TCATGGAGGCTGAAGTTCGGTCAGACGATCCACGGCCACTCGAACGAGGGGAATCGCCCTGCTCCAGGAGGTGGTCAGGCCGACGCGACATGAGGGAACTCCGGGGTTATTTCATATGATCGACATGGACACCCACCGGCCGATAGATCTGCTGCCCGACCGGGAGGCCGCCACCTTCGCCGACTGGCTACGCGAGCATCCCGGCGTCGAGGTCGTGTGTCGCGACCGGGCCGGCGCCTACGCCGAGGGCGCCCGCAGCGGCGCCCCGGATGCGGTGCAGGTCGCCGACCGCTGGCATCTGTGGCACAACCTCGCCGAACAGGTGGAGCGCACCGCCGCGCGGCACCGCAGCTGCTGGGCCCACCCGACCGAGACGAGCCCCTCCGACCAGCCCGGCGACCAGCCGGATCCGCAGCAGCTTGCCCAGCAGCTGGCCGACTCGCGGCGGGAGGAGTCCGTGCTGGCGCGCCGGACTCGGGACCGCTACGCGGCGGTCCAGGCCCTACGCGCGCAGGGCAAGGGGATCAAGACCATCATGCGCGAGCTCGGGCTGGCCAAGGAGACGGTGCGCCGCTTCGCCCGCGCCACCAGCGTGGAAGACCTGCTGGCCACCGCCCGCGACGGGCGGGCCAGCGTGCTGGACGAGTTCAAGCCCTACCTGCACGAGCGGTGGGGCGCCGGGCACACCAACGGCAGCCAGCTATTCGCCGAGATCCGCGAGCAGGGCTTCCGCGGCAGCCTGGGCACCGTGCTGGGCTACTTGCGCCCGTTCCGGGCACTCGCCGCGGCCCCGGCCGCGGTGCCCGCACCCCCGACGGTGCGGGCGGTGACCAGCGCGATCCTGCGCCACCCCGACAGCCTGGACACCGACGAGCAGCTCACCCTCAAGGAGGCACGAGCGCGCTGCCCGCACCTGGACGCCGTCGCCGAGCACGTCAGCCGGTTCGCCGAGATGATGACCGGCCGACACGGCGAACGTCTCGGCACCTGGATCGTCCAGGTCGAGGCCGATGACCTCCCCGACCTGCATCGGTTCACCAACGGGCTACGCCGCGATCACGCCGCCGTGGTCAACGGCCTGACCCTGCCGCACAGCTCCGGCGCCGTGGAAGGTTCAGTGAACCGGATCAAGATGATCAAGCGACAGATGTACGGCAGGGCCGGCTTCAACCTGCTCCGCAAACGAGTCCTACTCGCACGCTGACCCCCAAGCGCCGCCGGGGGTCGAGACGATCACGAAATGTGGGCCAGATCCAGTTTTCAGGCGCCGTCGACAGATCATTCGTGCCCGAACATCGAGGTCGCGCTTGAGGGCCGAGATTGCGTCCGTTGCTGCGCGTTCTCCAGCCGAAGCCTCGCGTTCTCCCTCTCAAGCTCGGAGATGGCGGCCTTCAGGTCCTCTCCGGAGGGCATCACGCCCCCACTGTTCGCTCGAAAGACGGTGAAGGGATCTTCGCGTACGGGGGGCCACGGCTCAAGGGAGGCGCCGTGAGTATGTGGCCATACGCGACGCGCAGCGGTGAGTTCATAGAGCGGAGGGCGTGCCCGTACTCGGAGTCGCTCGGCTCCTGTCTTCAGCCAGCGCTCCGAGTCACAGAGTGCCCGGCAGCATCCGGGCAACCTCGTTCACCCGCCGATCGAGTCTTGCGGATGTCAGCTTCGCAGCGGCCGTCTGAGCTCTGCCCAGGACGTGCCGGGCAGCATCGAACACACCAGCCCGTGCATAGGACTCGGCGAGCCAAGTTCGGTAGAGCGCGACCTCCCGAGCGTGCTCCGGGGTGTACGCGTCGATGGCGCTCGACAGCAGCGGCTCTGCCGCGACGGGGTCGCCCAGCTCGATGAGGCAGCGACCCGCCATCACGTCGATCTCGCGCCGGTCCAGCCAGTAGACCCACTCCGGTTCCTCGATCCCCGGTGACCGGCACTCGTACGACTCGTCCACCGCGTCGAGTGCGCGCCGGGCCGACTCCCGGTCCCGAGCGCGAGCACTCGCCCAGGCCAGTCGTTCGAGCAGCAACGCCCGTACGACCGGCGTGGTAACCCCGGCTCCCTTGACAGCCGACCGCGCCAGGAGCGCCGCATCGGCAGGGTTGCCGACGTTCGCGATCTGATAGCTGAGCGATGACAGGAGTTGTCCCGCCAGTACGTCGTCCCCGGCAGCCTGCGCGGCCGACACCCCGGCCAGGTAGCCCCGCTGAGCCTCGACATACCGACCTGCGTCACTGGCGACCCACCCCACGAGCTGAGCCAGCTCGCCCACCACCCCGAGCAAGCGGCGGCCGGTGCCCTCGGCGTAGCTCGTCTCATTGACCACGCGCTCGGCCCCGGAGAGTTCCTTGCTGACCACCGGGAGGAGCTCGGCCCCGCTGACCAGATCGTCGAGGTGCCGTAGTTCGATCACGCGTTGTTCGAGCTCGGTCGCGAGGCTCGGGCCGATTCGTCGTCCGGCGGCCCGATGAACAGTTGCCGGGGAATCCGACACGAGCCACTCGTGCGCAACCCTCATCGGGTCCGCCGACGGCCCGTAGAGACGATTCACGGACACGCCGAGTGCCCGGGCGTAAGCGGTGACGTGTTCCGGGGTAACGGTTCGATTACCGGTCTCCAGATGCCCGAGAAGAGCCTTGGAGTAGTGTGTACGCCGCGCCAGCGAGGTCAGGCTGACCCCGGCATCCTCGCGAGCTGCTCGCAACCTCTGGCCCACCTCGGACACGGTCACAACCTTGTAGACGGCGGTAGACGGCGAACCGGTTCCGGCAACGGTCCGTGCCCGAGAGGCTACGGGAACGGGTCGCTCCCCGGTCGGTGTCCCGTCCCGGCCGGGTGCGACCGCCCAAGGTCGAGAACAAGGGAAACGATCATGACTGGCACCAGGGGACCGGTGCGATGAACGCCCTGTGGTCATCGTCCCTTCGCTGGGATACCCGCGTGGTGTTCGTCGAGCGGCGGAAGCAATGGTGGTGGAACGCCTGGCACGAGTCGACCGCCATCGAGCTGTACGGATTCGCGGACTCACGTGAGGCAGCGAACCTCGAGATGTACCGGGCCATCGAGCAAGCAGGGCAGCCGCCTCAAGGATCGATCCGCCAGCGCCAGTAGCTGACCAGCTGTGGTCGGTTCGACCAAGGCCGCGAGCACGTCCAAGAGCGGCAGCCAGCGCCCGCGCGATCCCCGACGACCGTCGCGCGCGTGCCCGCAGCGTCGAGCCGTAGCGCACATTCATGCACGAACGGCACTTTCGTCCGATAGGTCTGAACGAAGGTGCCGTTCGTGCGAGCCGATCTCAGGCGGACCGTCAGGCCGCCGCCAACTCCCGCTCCGCAGCCGGCTCGTCGTCCGCGCCCTGCAGGTAGCGCTCCGACAGCCGCCGGTAGTGCCGTGTGCCGAACGCGAGGAGCGTGAGCGCGAGCCCGATCAGCCCGGTCACGGTGAACACCAGTGCGAGCCCCCGCTCGGGGCCGGTGCCGAACCACGGACCGATCAGGTCGGTGCCCGCGCCAGTGGTCATGAACGGGATGACGACGAACTGGGCGAGCGGGCTGATCAGGAACGCGGTCAGCGGGGACGCGGCCTGCTCCACGCTCTGGGCGAACCCGAACACCCGGCCCTGCCGTTCGAACGGCACGACCTTCTGCAGGACGGTCTGCTCCGACGCCTCGATGTAGGGCATCACGCACAGGTAGACGAACATGCCGACGGTGAGCAGGACGATCGAGGAGCGCAGCGTGAAGACGCTGGAGATCACCCAGATCACGAGGTTGGCCAGGAGCAGGGAGCGCAGCGGGTTGCGCCCCAGCCCGCGCCTGCTGATGACCAGTCCGCCGACGATGAACCCGGTGCTGAGGAAGCCCCAGAGCAGGCCCCACGTCTCGACGGAGACCAGCGACAGGCCGTAGGGGTCCATCAGCGCCATGAAGACGCCGCCGAGGAAGTTGTTGATCGTCGAGAACGCGATCAGCGCCGGCAGCCCGGGCGTCGCGACGACCAGCGCGACGGTGCCGCGCAGGTCGACCGCGTGGGACGTGTCCTCGCCCCGCTCGGGCCGCGGTTCCGGGATGCGCAGGTGCGCGAGGTGCACGATCGCCGCCGCCGTCGCGACGATCGCGAGGACGAGCACGTACAGCATCCCGGCCATCCCGACGAGCAGGCCGCTGATGACCGAGGTGACGAGGAAGGAGACGCCGGACGCGGTACCGACGAGGCCGTTGGCCCGGTCCCGGCGCTCCGCGGGGATCAGCAGCGTCACCACGGTGGACATCGCGATCCCCCGGACGTTTCCGGTGATCACACCGGTCATCAGCAGGAGCACGAAGGCCCACAGGACCGGCGAGCCGGGGTCGCGGAAGGTCTCCTGGCCCGCGGCGAGGTAGACGGCGAGGCTCGCGGCGTACAGCACCAGCGACACCGCGCTCGACGCCACCATCACGGTGTGCTTGCGGTGGTGGTCGACGAGGCTGCCGAACCACACGCCGGACAGCGCGGTCAGCGCGAGGAAGATGCCGGCGATGAGGCCGGTGGCGAACACCGACCGCGTCTCGAGGTAGACGAAGAAGGTGATGGCGAACCACACCGTGAAGTTCACGACGGACGTCACGAGCGTGTTGGCCAGTGTGTGCCGGAACGTCCGGGCGCGGCCGGCCCCGGTCACCGTGCCCTGTGCGGTCGCGTCCATCTGCCTGCTCCGATCCCAGCTCCCAGCGGGTGTCGCGGGTATGACTGCCGCGAGCCGGAGGACTCATCGGTCCGGACGGGAGCGCAGCCGGGCCCGCGGCGCCACTCCCCCGCACCGGACGTACGATCCCCGCGAACACGTGGCCGCTTCCCCCGGTCGCAACAGTGCGGAAGGGGAAGCCGTGTACCGACCGTGGTCGTCGACCAGCGACGCCCCGCCGCCACCGCTGGACCGGCCCGTCTGGGTCGACCTGTCCGCGTTCTACGGCGAGCCGGACGACCCCGCCGCATATCCCGACGACCGCCCGCCCGGCGGGCTCCTGAAGCCGTCCGGCCGGATCCCCGGGGTGCTGCGGTGGTGGTTGCGCGGCGTGGACGGCCGGTGGTTCGGCAAGGTCAGCTTCGCGGTGTGCGACGCCTACGGCGCCGTCGTCGCCGAGCAGCGCGACGTGATCGTCCCGGCGGCGGCGCTCAGCCCCCGCGTGGCCGAGCCGCGCCGGTAGGGGTTTTCGCAACGGACGGCACACAGCGCGTGCGGACGGCACGCACCGCCGGCGGTGTGTGCCGCGCTCGTCCGGCCCGTCGGGTCGGTGCGCACCCAGCCGTCGTCGTCGATCTCGCAGCCCAACCCGATCAACAGCTCGTCCCGGGGGACGAAGAGCGGGCCGACGAACACCGCCGACCGCGCCACCACCTGCCCGTTCTCCAGCTCCACCCCGCGCAGCGCGTCCCCGTGCACGACCAGGCGCGCAACCCGCCCGTCCGCGACGTGCACGCCGCGTGCGGTCAGCTGTTCGCGCTCGCCCGGGGTGAGCGCTGTGGTGTGGGGGAAGAAGACCAGGTCCGACGACCACTGCGGCAGCATCAGCGCCAGGTGCAGGGCCAGCTTCGGGGCGAGGGCGGCGATCACGCCGATCGGCTGGTCCCGGACCTCGTAGCCGTGGCAGTACGGGCAGTGCAGCACGTCGCTCCCCCAGCGTTCCCGCACGCCGGGGATGTCGGGCAGCTCGTCGCGCAGCCCGGTCGCCACCAGCACGCGCCGGGTGCGGAGCGCACGCCCGTCCGCCAGGTGCACCACGAAGCCGTGGTCGATCCGCGTGACCCGGTCCGTGATCAGCTCGACGCCGTAGCCGAGGATCTCGGCCGGTCCCGACTCCCACAGCTGCGACGGCGGCATCCCGTCCCGCGACAGGACACCGTGCATGTGCGACGCCGCGCCGTTGCGCCGGGCCCCACCGTCGATCACGGCCACCCGCCGCCGGGCCCGGGCCAGCACGAGCGCCGCGTTCAGCCCGGCCGCGCCCGCACCGACGACCACCACGTCGAACGTGTTCGCGTCCATCACGACCACCTCCGGAGCGATCATGCGGAGATCGCGCGTAGTACAGCAAGCCACGTTGCCGATTCTGCAAATACTCGCCGGAAGGCGAGCCGGAAACGGTGGCGAACGCGCACGCGTGCGCCACAATCGCCCCAGGCCGCCCCGAGCCCGATCCATGCCCCGAAAGGACGGCACTGTGTTCTTCGACCTCGGAGTCCGCGACTTCCTCGACCGCGCCGAGCTGGTCTACCCCGACCGCGTGGCGATCGTGGACGAGCCGGACCAGCCCGCCCCGTCCTGGGGGACGATGACCTACCGCGAGATGGCGCGCCGGGCCCGGGCGCAGGCCGCCTGGCTCGACGCGCACGACATCCCCGTCGGCGGCCCGGTCGCGATCGTCTCGCACAACGCGGCCCGGCTGCTCGTGTCGTTCTTCGGCGTCTCCGCGTGGGGCCGGATCCTCGTGCCGGTGAACTTCCGGCTCGCCCCCGCCGAGGTCCGCTACATCGTCGAGCACTCCGGCGCCGAGGTGCTGCTCGTCGACCCCGAACTGCGGCCGCTGCTCGACTCGGTCACCGCGAAGCACGTGCTCGTGCTCGGCGAGGACGACGAGGAGATGTTCGGCCTGACGGGCGAGCCGGCCGAACCGCGGGCGTGGCCCGGCGACGAGTCGGCCACCGCCACGCTCAACTTCACCTCGGGCACCACGGCGCGGCCCAAGGGCGTGCAGCTCACCCACCGCAACATCTGGATCAACGCCGCCACCTTCGGGCTGCACGTCACCCTCAACGACAACGACGTCCTGCTGCACACCCTGCCGATGTTCCACTGCAACGGGTGGGGGATGCCGTACGCGCTCACCGGTCTCGGGGGGAAGCACGTCGTGCTGCGCAAGGTCGACGGGTCGGAGATCCTGCGCCGCATCGACAAGCACGGCGTCACGATCCTGTGCGCCGCCCCCGCCGTCGTCACCGCGGCGCTCGACGCCGCGAGCACCTGGGACGGCGAGATACCCGGCCGCGACCGCGTGCGCATCGTCGTCGCGGGCGCCCCACCACCCACCCGCACAATCGAGCGCGTCCGGGCCGACCTGGGCTGGGAGTTCATCCAGATCTACGGCCTCACCGAGACCGCGCCGCTGATCACCGTGAACCGGATGCGCTCCGAGTGGGAGGACCTCGACGCCCACCAGCAGGCCCGCCTCCTCGGCCGGGCCGGCGCACCGGCGCTCGGCGTACGGATCGACATCGACACCGACGGCGAGGTCCTCACGCGGTCCAACACCAACCTCGACGGCTACTGGGACAACCCGGACGAGACCGCGCGGGTCCAGGAGGGGAACTGGTTCCACACCGGTGACGGCGGCTCGATGAGCGACGGCTACCTCACCATCGCCGACCGGAAGAAGGACGTGATCATCACCGGTGGCGAGAACGTCTCGTCGATCGAGGTCGAGGACGCGCTCAACTCCCACCCCGCCGTCCGCGAGGCCGCCGTCATCGGGATCCCGGACGAGAAGTGGGGCGAGCTCGTCACCGCGCTCGTCGTGACCGAGGGGACACCGACCGCGGAGGAGATCATCGCCCACTGCCGCGAGCACCTCGCGGGCTACAAGTGCCCCAAGCGCGTCGAGTTCCTCGACGAGCTGCCGCGCACCGCCACCGGGAAGATCCAGAAGTACAAGCTCCGCGAGCCCTACTGGGCCGACCAGGAGCGTCAGGTCAACTAGCGCGCGGGGCGTGGCCGGCTCCGGGGCCGGCGTCGGCCACGCCCGAAATCGGTGGCGCCGGGCGTACGGCTGCCGCTAGGGTCCGCCGCGTGACTGCCGGGTCGGCCATGGGCCACGAGCGAGTGAGGCACCCGGCCCTGGCGTGAGCCGCGGGCGGGCACACGCCCCGCCTCCCCTCCTTCTTGCGCATCGTGCGCGTCCCCGTGCCCGGCCGGGCCGACGACCGACGAGGTCCGCTTCCGGGCACACCCTTGCCCTCCCCTGCACCGCCCCGTCCGCCGGACGGTCCTTCGGCATGCCCGGACGACCCCGCGGACGACCTCCGGAGAAAGGACACCTATGCCCAGCGACTTCCACGAAACGCTCGTCGAGGACTTCCGCGCCAACGGCGGGCGCGTCGGCGGGCCCGCCGAGAACGACCGGCTACTCCTGCTCACGACCACCGGCGCGCGGTCCGGCGCCCCGCACACCGTCCCGCTCGCCTACCTGCGCGACGGGGGCGAGCGCACGCTCGTGATCGCCTCCGCCGCGGGCGCCTCGCGTCATCCCGACTGGTTCCACAACCTCGTCGCGAACCCGCGGGTGACCGTCGAGGACGGCGTCTTCGCCTACGAGGCCCACGCCGTCGTCCTCGACAAGGCCGACCGCGACCGCGCCTTCGCCCGCGCCGCCGAGGCCGACCCGGGGTGGGCCGATCACCAGCACCGGACGGCCCGCACCCTGCCCGTGGTCGCCCTCGAGCCCATCCCCGGACCGCCGAACATCCCCGGCGCGACGTCACCCGGCGCCGCCCTCCGGCTTCTTCACGACGCGTTCCGGCGAGAGCTCGCCCTGGTCCGGAAGGAGATCGCCGAGTCAGGACCCGAACTGGGCGCTCAGCTCCGTGTGAACTGCCTGACCCTGTGCGGCGGGCTGCACCACCACCACGCCCGGGAGGACGACGCGATGTTCCCGTTCCTTGCCGGGAGCCGCCCGGAGCTCGCCCCGGTTCTCCACCGCCTGGACCGCGAGCACCGGGCGATCGCCGCTCTGCTCGACGACATCCAGTCGCTCGTCTCCGCCGGGCCCGCCGACCCCTTGCATGTGCTCCCCGAGTTCGACCGGCTCGCCGACGAGCTCGAACGGCACCTCGCCTACGAGGAGGAACACGTCATCCCGGCCCTCAACGCTCCGGCCAGCTGACCACAGACCGGACAGCAGCTCCGCGGTCAAATGTAGTAGGTGTGCTATCTTCCGTCCTATAGTTCGGAGTGAGGGGGGATCATGACATCGGTGAGCACACCGAACGCGGCCGTCCGCGCCGCGGAGCCGTCCCGGCTGGGACCGGTGATCGAGACGCGCGGGCTGCGGATGCGTTACGGCTCCACGGACGTGCTCCACGGGGTGGACCTCGAGGTGCACCGCGGCGAGGTGCTGGCCCTGCTCGGACCCAACGGGGCGGGCAAGTCCACCACCATCGAGATCCTCGAGGGTTTCCGGAAGCGCTCCGCGGGCCAGGTCCGGGTGCTCGGTGTGGACCCGATCCAGGGCGACGAGGCGTGGCGTGCGCGGCTCGGCGTCGTGCTGCAGTCCTGGCGCGACCACAGCAAATGGCGCGTGCGCGAGCTGCTCGACCAGCTCGGCCGCTACTACCGCCCGTACGCCACGCCGGACCGCCCGCGGCCCTACGACCCCGACGAGCTGGTCGCCCTCGTCGGCCTGACCGACCGGGCGGACACTCGGATCGGCCGGCTCTCGGGCGGGCAGCGCCGCAGGCTGGACGTGGCCGTCGGCCTCGTCGGGCGGCCGGAGCTGTTGTTCCTCGACGAGCCGACGGTCGGCTTCGACCCGCAGGCCAGGCAGGAGTTCCACGACCTGGTGCACCGGCTGACCGATCTCGAGGGCACCACGATCCTCCTTACGACCCACGACCTGGACGAGGCGGAGAAGCTCGCCGACCGGATCCTGATCCTGGTGGGCGGCCGGATCGTCGCCGAGGGCACCGCCCCGGAGCTCACGAGGCAGATCGCGGGCAGGGCCGAGGTCCGGTTCAGCCGGAACGGCGAGTTCTACGTGCACGCCTGCGAGGACGCCACCGGCTACGTGCGCGAGCTGTTCGCACAGTACGGCGACGCCGTCGGCGACCTCGAGGTGCGCCGGGCGAGCCTGGAGGACGTCTACCTGACCATGGTGCGCGAGTTCGAGTCCGGTGGGCGCCGGGCCGTGCTGACGGAGGTGGCCCGATGAACCCGAGCACTGTGGCCGCGCGAGCGGGGGCGCAGCGCGGCTGGATCGAGTTCCGGCAGACCCTCACCTCGACCGAGGTCATCGGCTTCGTGTGGCCCTGGGCGCTGGCTCTGGTCGTGTTGTACGTCCTGCGGGACCGGACCGTGCCCGGCACGGACTTCTCACTCGGTTCCCAGTCGATCCACGGCCTGCTCGGGATGAACGTCGTGCTGACCGGGATGCTGGGCATGTCCATGGCGCTGCTCGTGGAACGGGAGGACGGCACGTTGCTGCGGGCGAAGGCGATCCCCAACGGGATGCTCGGGTACCTCACGGGCAAGGTGGTGAGCCAGGCGGTGATGACCGCCGCGATGCTCGTCGTCGTGCTGGTCCCCGCGGCGTTCCTCTTCGACGGGCTGGAGCTGTCCGCCGCGTCGTCCTGGCTGACACTGGTGTGGGTGCTCGTGCTCGGCCTGGTCGCGACGCTCCCGCTCGGCGCGGTCACCGGATCGCTGTTCCCGGACATGAAGGCCGCCAGCTTCGCCACCCTGCTGATCATCGGGCTGGTGGCGGTCTCCGGCGTGTTCTACCCGATCACGGCACTGCCGGTCTGGCTGCAGTTGATCGGGCAGGCGTTCCCCGTCTACTGGTTGGCGCTGGGCATGCGCTCGGCGCTGCTGCCGGATGCGCTGTCCACGGCAGAGATCGGAGGGTCCTGGCGGCACCTGGAGACGGTCGCCGCACTCGGGGCTTGGGCCGTGATCGGGTTCGTGGTCGCGCCCGTCGTGTTGCGGCGGATCGCGCGGCGCGCGACCGGCTCGACCATCGCGCGCGAGAGCAACCGATGACCGAGACGATCCACAACCGGATCGCCATGCTGCGGGCGGAACGGAACATCTCGCGGCGCCAGCTCGCCGACGCGCTCGGCGTGCACTATCAGACGGTCGGATACCTGGAGCGCGGCGAGTACAGCCCGAGCCTGCACCTTGCGCTGCGGATCGCGGAGTACTTCGAGGTGCCGGTCGAGGTCGTCTTCTCGACGAAGCCGTTCCCCCGGCTCGGCAGCAGCAGCCAGGCGGGGTGACCGGGCCGAGCCCCGCGCGTCACCCCGCCGTCCGCGGCAACGGCCCGACGTCGGACTGCCGGCCGGGACGCAGGGCGGCGTGCCGCTGCCCCGGCCCCGGCCCCGAGCGCGCCGCGAGCCTGTCGGCCACCGCGCCGGTGGCCAAGGCGTAGACGGTCTTGTGCAGCAGGTCCACCGCGAGCTCCGGGCGGGGCCATGTCTGAGGTGGTGCACCGACACCGGTGGCGTTCTCGAGGATCTGGTCGTTCGTCAGGCGCACCACGGCGAACATCGCCGACGCCCACGGCCCGCGCAGCCCGACGTTCGCCATGACGCTCCGGAGCACGCCGAGCAGCGCGGCCTGCCCGAGGTGCATGGCCCAGTTCACCGGGCGGGGCTGCCTGCCGGGGTGCTCGGCCGCGCCCGTCAGCCGCTCGAGGACCCGCCCGGGCACGTACGAGTCCGGCCGGCCGGTGAGCCGCTGCTCCGCCTTCTCCCCCAGGGTCATCACGACACCGCCGGCGGCCCCCGACAGCAGTCCCTGCCACAACGCGCGCGTCAGCATGCCCTGCAGGTACCCCCGACTCGCGCCGGCCCAACCGGTTGCGGTCGGCCGGTCCGGGTACGCGGTGGCGGGCCGAACCGATCGGAGGGGCGATGACCGAGCGCGACCCGCCGCTGCAGCGCACGCGTTCGCTGCGCGCCGCGTTCGCCATCGGTGCCGGGATCACGGCGGCGGTGGACGAGATCGTGTTCCACCAGATCCTCGCCTGGCACCACTTCTACGACCGGTCCACGCCGCAGATCGCGCTGCTGTCCGACGGTCTGCTGCACACGGCCGAGATCGTGGCCATCGTGGCGGGCTTCTTCGCCGTCGCCGACCTGCGGCACCGCCGGGCGCTGGCGCCGGTCTCGGCCTGGGGCGGGTTCTTCCTCGGCGCAGGGGTGTTCCAGCTCTTCGACGGCATCGTCGACCACAAGCTGCTGCGCCTCCACCAGGTGCGCTACGGCGTCGACCCGCTCCCTTACGACCTGGCCTGGAACGCCGCCGGCGCGGTGCTGCTGCTCGTCGGCGCCGTTGTCGCCCGGCGCGGCCGTATCGAGGCCGGGCGGCCGTGATCGCCGCGGCACACTCCGCGCACCTGGGCGCGGGCGGCTGGCTGCTGCCTGCGGTGCTCGTGGCGGTGCCCGCCCTCGGCTACCGGCACGCGGTGCGGGTGCGCCGGGCGGCGGGCCGGTCCTGGCCGCCGTGGCGGACGGCGAGCTTCCTCGCCGGCCTGGTCCTCGCGGCGGCTGCCGTCTCGCCCCCGCTCGCTCACGGCGACCCGCGCGCCCACATGGCCGCGCACCTCCTGCTCGGGATGTTCGCGCCGGTGGCGCTCGTGCTCGCCGCGCCGGTGACGCTGCTGCTCGGGGCACTTCCCGTGTCGGCCCGACGGCCGGTGGGGGCGGTGCTGCGCAGCCGGGCGCTGCACGTGCTCGCCCATCCGGCGACCGCCGCCGTGCTGGACGTCGGCGCGCTCTACCTGCTGCACCTCACCCCGCTCCACGCGCTCGCCCGCGACAGCGCCGTGGTCCACCACCTCGTCCTAATGCACTTCCTGCTGGCCGGCTCGCTGTTCACGTGGTCGATCGCCGGACCCGATCCGGTGCCGCGCCGGCCCGGCCTCGCCGTGCGCGTCGCCGTCCTGATCGGCGCCGGGGCCGCCCACGGCTACCTCGCGAAGCTGCTCTTCGCCAGAGGGCAGGACGAGGAGACGCAGGCCGCTGCCCAGCTGATGTACTACGGCGGCGACGTCGCCGAGCTCGCGCTGGCGGTGGCGCTGTTCGCCGCGTGGTACCGCGGCGCGCTCAGCCGCTCGGAGCCGGGTGGCCCGCGCGGACGTCGACCATCGTGGTCGCGGTGACGGCTCCGGCCAGGCCGCGGTGGCCCTCGCTGCGGAACACCGCGACCGCGCTCGCCACCGCCCACAGCCCGGCCAGCAGTGAGAACAGCCCGCCGATCCCCTGCAGCAGCACGATTCCGCCGATCCCGGCGAGCGCCCGCAGCAGCCTCGCCGGGACGGCGGGAACGCTGCCGTCGGCACGGGCGGGCCGCAGCAGCACGCTCCGCTGACCGACGGTGCCCCCACGGCCCACGAGCGGCAGCAGCACGAGCAGCGCGGCGGCGGGCAGCCAGAACACCACGACCTGCTGCAGCGGGACGAGCCAGCCCGGGCGGGCCCCGCCGACCACCGGCACCCCCGCCCCGTACAGCAGCACGGCGTTGAGCGGCACGCCGAGCACGCCCCCGGCGAGCTGCACCGCGACGAGGTCGCACACGACGCCGAGCAGCCGGCGCCCGCTCGTCACGGGCCGGGGCTGTGCCGCCCGCGGCGCCTCCGTGCGCTGCCCGGGCACGGCCGCGAGGACGGGCGCGGCGAGCGCACCCAGCAGGGCGCCGAGACCGTTGGCGAGCAGGTCGTCGACGTCGGTGATCCGGTAGGGGCAGGGGTAGAGGAACCAGTTGCCGGTGAACTGGGTGAGCTCGACGAGCACGGACACCGCGACGCCCACCGCCACCGTGACGACGATCGAGCGCCTGCCCAGGTATCGGACGAACGCCCCCAGCGGCACGAACAGCGCCACGTTGAACACGACCTGCTGCACCGCGGGGTTGGCCAGCAGGGCCCGCGGCCCGGTGCCGACCTGCTCGGCCCGGATGTCGGCGAGGAAGCGCAGTGGGTCGAGCTGCGGGTCGGTGAGCTCCTGATGGCGGGCGCAGAAGCCGGCGTCCACCTCGGGCAGCGGGAGCAGCACGTAGGCGACGAGCGCGAGCCCGTAGACGAGCGCCGCGAACGCGAGCGCCGCCCGTCCGGGGCCGAGCTCGCCGCGCCGCCGGTACGCCACGGCGACGTACGGCACCAGCAGGGCGCCGGCGAACGCGACCCCCAGCACGACGGCGATCACGGCAGGCGCGATCCGGTCACCCACCCGTTCGCTCCTCCCCCCGGGTCCGCGCCGCACGCTACGCCGGTCCGCGGCGGCCGGGCGTCCCGCCGCAGCGACGCCGGCTGGATTCGCCTATCCCGGCGACAGGGCTCGGCGCCGGCGCTCCAGGAAGTCGCGCTCGGCGGCGTTGTCGGTGCGGTCGATTGCGGCGGTGTACGCCTCCGCGGCCTCGGCCGACCGGTCCAACCGGCGCAGCAGGTCGGCCCGGACGGCGTGGAACACGTGGTAGCGCGCGAGGTCCCCGCCGAGGCCCTCGACGGCGGCCAGCGCCACATCCGGACCCTCGACCTCGGCCACCGCCACGGCCCGGTTGAGGGCCGCGACCGGGGTCGGCACGCACGCCATCAGCTGGTCGTAGAGCGCCACGATCTGCCGCCAGTCGGTGGCGGCCGCGGTCGGGGCGTCGCTGTGGACGGCGTTGATCGCCGCCTGGATCTGGTAGGGCCCCGGCCGGTTGCGCCGCAGGCACCGCCGGACGATGCCCTGGCCCTCGGCGACGAGAGCGCGGTCCCAGCGGGTCCTCCTGGTCGGCCAGCGGCACCAGCGCGCCGTCGGGGGTGGTGCGCGCCGGACGCCGGGCCTCGACGAGCAGCATGAGCGCGAGCAGGCCCAGCACCTCCGGCTCGTCGGGCATGAGCTCGACCAGGAGCCTGCCGAGGCGGATCGCTTCGGCGCAGAGGTCCTCGCGGACCAACCGGTCGCCCGAACTCGCCGTGTGGCCCTCGGTGAAGACGAGGTAGACGACGGCCAGCACGGCGCGCAGCCGGTCGGGCAGCTCGGCCTCGTCCGGCACCCGGTAGGGGATCCGCGCGTCGCGGATCTTGCCCTTGGCCCGGACAATCCGCTGCGCCATCGTCGGCTCGGGCACCAGGAAGGCGCGGGCGATCTCGCCCGTGGTGAGCCCGCCGAGCAGCCGCAACGTGAGCGCCACCTGCGCGCCCGTCGCGAGCGCCGGATGGCAGCAGGTGAAGATCAGCCGGAGCCGATCGTCGTGCACGGCGCCCTCCTCGGCCACGTCGTCGTCGGGGCCGTGGAGCAGGACGGCCTGGGCGTGCCGCTCCTCCCTTGAGGCCTCCCGCCGGAAGCGGTCGACCGAGCGGTTGCGGGCCGTGGTGATGATCCAGCCCGCCGGGCTCGGGGGCAGCCCGGCCGACGGCCACCGCCACAGCGCTGCGGTGAAGGCGTCCTGGACCGCCTCCTCCGCGGCGTCGATGTCACCGAACGCGCGGACCAGCACCGCCACCGCGCGGCCGTACTCCACGCGGAACACGCGCTCGACCTCGGAGGCGGGGAGCGGCGGCACGGTCTCAGTCCCCGGGGCCACCGTGCAGCGGCCGGACCTCGATCGGCAGCGTGATCACCGCGGCGAGCCTGCGGCCCCACGCGAGCGCCGCGTCGAGGTCGGGTGCCGTGATGACGGTGAACCCGCCGAGGTGCTCCTTGCCCTCGGCGAACGGCCCGTCGGTGGTGAGCGCCTCCCCGTCGCGCACCCGGACGACCGTGGCGGCGCTGGGGGCGTGCAGGGCTGCGGAGAAGACCCACACGCCGGCGTCCATCATCTCCTGGCTCAGCGCGTCGAGGTCGCGCATGATCGGCTCCAGCACCTCGGGCGGCGGCGGGTCGCCGTCGGGCTGGTAGATGCTCAGCAGGTACTGCGCCATCGGATGTCCCCCTCGAGGGCAGCGGCCGGCCGGCCGGTAGGTGGCGATCAGGACGCCGGTGGTCGTCGGCACGCACTCGTCGAGACGGAGTTCGGCGAACGCCGCTCTCTCGGTGAAGAGGCGGCGACCGGTCCCGAGCACCAGGGGGTGGATCAGGAGGGTGTAGGCGTCGACGAGGTCATACTCCATCAGTGTGCGGCACAGCAGCCCGCTGCCCAGCACGACGAGATCGTCGGCGGACCGTTCCTTGAGCTCGGCCACTGACTTCGCGGCATCGCCGTCGAGGAGCACCGAGTTGGACCACGGGAGCGGTTCGGTGAGCGTCGTCGAGACCACGTACTTGCGGCGGGCGTTCAGCACCGGGGTGAACGGGTTGTCGGTCTGCTCGGGCCAGAAGCCGGCGAAGTCCTCATAGGTCCGCCTGCCGAAGAGCAGCGACACGTCCGGCGCCGCCATCCCCTCGCCCATGACCCGGGCCATGACCTCGTCGCTGTACGGCACCGCCCAGCCGCCGTACGGGAAGCCGTCGCGGGCGTCCTCGTCGGGGCGACCGGGCGCCTGCATCACGCCGTCGAGCGTCAGATTGTTGATCACGACGAGCTGGGCCATGGGGAGTGCCTCCGGAATCGGGCCGGCCCGTTGCCGGCCGCTCACTCCCCATACGAGGCGGCTAGAGCGTGTCCCTTGGATCATGGGACGGGGTCGCGGAGCCAGATCCTGATCGAGGCGACGTCGATGGTTCCGCGGAACATGTAGTCGCGCTTGTCGTAGCGGGTGGCGACCGCGCGGTGGC
>NZ_JAHKRK010000019.1 GCF_019396355.1 Pseudonocardia nigra | reverse complement strand
CGCGGCGTCGGCGGCACGGGCCATCGCCCGCAACCCCGCCGCCAGCGCGCGGGCCGCGTCCTGCCGCGCCCGCAGCGCCGGGCGGGCGCGCTCCTGCTCGGCGTCGACCACGCCGCGCAGCCGGCGGGCCTCGGCCTCGGCGACCTGGTGGCGCAGCACGGGCTCGACCGCCTGCCACGCCGCGACCTGCCGTTCCGCGTCGTCGTGCGAGCGCCGGGCGGCCTCCGCGGCCTCCTTCGCCGCCGCCTGTTCCAGGACGGCGCCGAGCCGTCGCAGCTCGGTGGTGATCTCCCGCAGCCGGCGTTCCCCGGCCTCGGCGGCGCGCACCCGCTCCTGCGCGTCGGTGTGGGCCTCCGTTGCCGCGGCGGCCCGCTCGTCCTCCGCGGCCCGGCGGGCCACGATCGCGGCGGCCAGCCCGCGGGCGGCGGCCTCGTCGTCGCGGGCGCGCGCGGCGGCGCGCTCGGCGTCGGCCAGCGGGTCGAGCCGGGCCAGGGTGCCGTCGACGAAGTCGCGCTCCTGTTCCAGGTCGGCGCGCTGGGCCAGCCGCGTGGCGTAGCCGGCGACGAGGTCGGCGAGGTTCTGCGGCTCCTCGGGATCGAGCACGGCGCGCAGCAGGAAGTCGACGAACGCCTCGTCGCTGGGGAAGGAGAAGGCCTCGGCCGCCTCGCCCTCCCCCGCGTTCATGGCGCGCTGGTAGCGGAACAGCTCGGGGTCGAGGCCGACGTCGACCAGGTGGCGCGTCCAGTCCCGCGGCCCGTTCTCCCAGACCAGCTCCAGGGCGGGCGCGCGGCGGTGCTCCTCGGTGAGCCGGTCCTTGAACCCGCTCGTGGTGACGCGGCGGCCGTCGACGGTGAACGGCAGGTCGTCGAGGCCGAAGCCCGGACCGGGCCGGAAGGAGTACCAGGCGGCGCCCAGCTTCTCCGGGTCCGACGACGTGACGTGCCCGCGCCACTCCGACACCTTCCCGGTGACGAGCAGCTGCCCCGTGCGGGTGTGCATCCACTCGAGCACCACGTGCGCGACGTCCTCGCCGAGCACGAACTTCTCCAGCACGGTGGTGCTCGTCGTGCCGACCACCTGCCGCCGCCCCGGCAGCAGCACCGAGAACAGCAGCTTGAGCAGCACCGACTTGCCGCCACCGTTCTCCAGGAACAGCACCGACGCCGGCGCCGGGCGGCGCGGTGCGCGCTCGAGGTCGTCGGGGGCGAACAGGTCGACCTGCCGGGCGATGCCGCGGATCGCAGGGCCGACGCCGCGCAGGTCGAGGTGCACGTCCTGGTAGCGCGCGCCGGGCGGGCCGACGGAGAACAGCCGGACGCGCGACAGCTCATACATCCGGTGCCTCCAGACCGGCCGGGGACCGCAGGCTCCCGCCCGCGGTGGCCGCCGGCAGCACTCCGAGCTCCAGCAGCTCGTCGAACGCGCGCTGCGCGGCGAGCTCGCGGACCTGCACCTGGTAGCGCGGCGTGGTGCGGTAGGCGCCCTCGGTGCCGACGGCGACGAGGAACCCCTGATCGGCGAGGAACCGCAGCGCCTTGCCGACGATCCCACGCGTGGTCGCCTCGCCGGCGCGGCCGTCCTTCGTCGCCGTGGCCTCGGGACGGCGCAGCCACGCCCGCCACGCCGCCTCCAGCTGCGGGGCGTCCGAGAGCGGGTCGGCCGCCGCGCCCGCGGTGCGCTCCTCCAGCACCCGGCACGCCTCCCGCACCGCACCGTCGACCTGGTCGACCGACACGCGCCCGACGTAGCTGTCGTCGCCGAGGTCGTCGGGCCGCGGGAACGCCAGCGCGGCCGCCGCGAGCTGCGCCAGGCCGTGCAGCATCTTGTCCGTCTGGCGGTTCTGCAGGGCCGTGCGCTTCGCGTACTCGTCCATCCGGATCTCGAACACCGACTCCTCGACGGCGGCCAGCACGATCCCCGACGGCGCCTCGACCGCGAGCACCACCAGCCCGAGCCCGGACGCCACCCGCTGCACGGTGTCGGCGAACGCGTCGTCGTCGCGGTAGCGGCGGACCAGGTCGGCGTAGCCGGCGTCGCGCGACGGTCGACGGCGGAGCCGACCGCATGGAGGACGCGCAGCACCACGAGCGACGGCAGCTCGGGGTCGACGTCGCGGGCCTGCTCGAGGAGGGCGGACAGGCGCGTCGCGTCGCGCGCCGGGTCGAGCACGGCTGCGGCCTGCTGCCAGAGCCGCTCCCCGAACCGGTCGGTGTCCACCGGCACGACATCGGGCTCGGGCATCGGCTGCCCCAGCGGGTCGCGTTCGACCGGCGGGGTCAACAGCGTCTCCACCAACCCGGTGAGGCTCGGCACGCTCGGCACCCGGACGCCGGTGCCGGCGCGGAAGAACGCCGCAGCCGGCCCGGTGGCGATGTCGAGCGCGAGGCACGGGCGCAGGAGCTGCCCGAACACGTCGATCGCCGCGCGCCGCGGCCGCCCGCTGAACTGCTGGCGGTCCTGCTCGGCGCGGAACGTCGCGCCCGCCTCCTGCAGCCGCGCCTGCAGCTGGGTGTGGCGTTGGATGCAGTCGTTCACGACGTCCACCAGCTCGGCGGCCTGCCGGCGCCGGCCGGGCTCGGTGGCCTCGTCGCGGGCGTCGGCGATGTTGGCGAGGATCGCCGTCTCGGCCCGGTAGCGGCCCTCGATGTGCGTCAGTGCCTCGTCGAGCAGCGCCGGCACCGCGGCGAGCCAGTCGACCGACCGCACGTCCCGGCGGGTGGCGTCGAGCTTCTGGCGCAGGGCCTCCGCGTACTGCACGGTGCGGTAGCGCGCCTGCTCGGCCGCGAGCCGCGCGTCGCCCAGCCGGCCCCGGCTGATCAGGCTCTCCAGCTTCACCTCGGCCGCGATCTGCGCCGACTCGACGTCGGTGTCCAGGGCGCCCACGAGCACGTTGATCGCCTCGTCGGAGGCGCGCAGGTACACCTCGCCGTCCGGCGCCGCCACCTCCACGAGCAGCTTGAAGTCGAAGCGGCGGCGCACGTAGCGGCCGTCGTCGGCGAACGTGCCGTAGTCGACCTGGAACCCCCGGTCGAGGCTGCCCACGTTGATCAGGTTCTCGATCACCCAGTGGCCGACGCGCTCGTGCTCCCCCGCCCGGGCACCGGGGGCCTGGGCCGCGACGAACGGCAGCAGCCGCCGCACCACCTGTCCCTGGTCGGCGCCGTGGTCGAAGTCCATCGCGAGCGTGACCTGGTCGATCGCCTGCAACGCGATCTCGGCCATCTGGTACGGCGTGGCGTCGACCCAGTCCAGGCGGGTCTTGCGGGCCTCGAGGTCGTGCAGCGGAGCGGTGCACGCCAACGCCTTGAGACGGCGGGCGACTCCGTCGTCCCCGGCGCCCACCGCGCCCCCGTCCGCCATCACGGACGAGGACTCTACGGCCAGGCCGGGACGGCCCCGACAGGTAGATCGACGGGGTCGGCGCCCTGCCGGTACGTCACCCGCTCAACTCGTGCAGCGCCCGCTGCGCGGCGTCGAGCTCGGCCCGCAGCCGCTCCACCCGTTCGAGCTGCCGCTGCCGCGCCGCCTCCAGCGACGAGTCGATCGCCTCTGCCACCGTCGACGGCAACGATCGGGCGGCCTTCGCGACGTCGGCAGGCTGCACCGGCGTGGGCCGCACGCTGCGCTTCTTGCCGATCACGACCTCGACGGTCCACTCGCCGTCGGGGTTGGCGTTGAGGGTGACCGTCACCTCGGCGGGACGGGCGGCCGCGCGGTTGTTCGCCGGACGCGGCCGATCGGGCCGCTTCTCCGGTGCCGCCGATGCGGGCACGGCCGCCGGCGGACCCTTCGGCACGGCCGGTTCCGCGGCCGCCGCCGCAGCGGGCTTCGCAGCAAGCTTCTCCGCGGGCTTCACGGCCGGTTCCGGCTTCGCGGTCGGTTCCGCACCCGCCTTCGCCGCATCGGGCTTCGCGGCCGGCTCCGCCCGCCGCTGCGTCCGCTTGCGCGCCGGCCGGATGCGCGTCAGCTCGTTGGGCGAGCAGAACATCGTGTCGCGCGTGCCGACGGGCCGCACCTCGATGAAGTCGCCCTCGGCCGCGTCGGCGATCGAGACCACCTTGGCCGAACCGTCGACCGGGACACCGACCGCCGCCTTGGTGAACCACACCGTGAACGGCTTGCCGGCCGACACCTCCGCACGCGCCGCCGCCAGATCCTCCTCCGACAGCGAACTCGCCACGACCATCCTCTCCAGCCCCCTCGTCTCGACTGGGCTGCATTGTGCCCGGGGGGACCGACAGAACTGGGCCGGGCTGTCCGCTCACGCCGATGCCGGGACCTCGACCTTCTCCGACCGCGACGTCGCCGGGACGCCGAGCGCGCGGTGGAAGCCGTCGGGGACGACGAGGTGGTCGGGCGTGAGCTCGCCGATGTCCGAGACGCCCAAGCCGAGCAGGGCGGAGTCGATGCCGCTGCGCAGCACGTCGAGGACGTTCTCCACCCCGGCCTGCCCGTTCGCCGCGAGCCCCCACAGGTAGGCGCGGCCGATCAGCACCGCCCTCGCGCCCAGTGCGAGCGCCTTGACCACGTCCGAGCCCCGCCGAATGCCGCCGTCCATGACGACCTCGATCTGCTCGCCCACCGCGTCGGCGATCGGCTTGACCATCCGGATCGCGGCAGGGGTGCCGTCGAGGTTGTTGCCGCCGTGGTTGGACACCGAGATCGCGGTGACGCCGGCGTCGACCGCCCGCTTCGCGTCGTCGACCCGGCAGACGCCCTTCAGCATGAACGGGCCGTCCCACTGCCGGCGCATCCACTCCACGTCCTCCCAGCTGGGCGGCGGCGTGGTCATCCACTCGTAGTAGGCCCCGAAGAACGTCGGAGCC
Source organism: Pseudonocardia nigra (assembly GCF_019396355.1). Taxonomy (GTDB): domain Bacteria; phylum Actinomycetota; class Actinomycetes; order Mycobacteriales; family Pseudonocardiaceae; genus Pseudonocardia; species Pseudonocardia nigra. Next base: position 59,453 of record NZ_JAHKRK010000019.1, on the reverse strand, counting down.
GGGCCGCCGGGTGGGGCCAGGTTGGGCGCGGTGAGGTCGGGGATGCTGCCGCTGCGCAGGAACGACGCGAGCCAGCTGGGCTTCCCGATGACCTGCGGGGCCATCCGCACCATCGTCTTGAGGTCGACCTTCTCGGGGATCTCCGGGCTGCCCCAGTCGCGGCCCATCGAGAACGACCAGTCGAGGGTGGCGATGAGGCCCTTCGCCCCTGCCGCCCTGGCGCGCTCCATGCGCTGCACCATCACGTCGCGGTCGCCGGTCCAGTACATCTGGAAGAACGTGCTCGGGCAGGCCGCGACCACCTCCTCCACGGGCTTGCTCGCGAAGTTCGACAGGCCCATGACGGTGCCGCGGGCGGCCGCGGCGCGGGCCACCGCCACCTCCCCGTCGGGGTGCACCGCCTGCACCCCGGTGGGCGAGATGAGCACCGGCAGGGCGACCTCCTGCCCCATCACCGTGGTCGCCAGGGACCGCTGCGCCCGGTGCCCCGCCACGTGCGGGGCGAGCCCGAGCTCGGCGAACGCCGCCTGGTTGTCGGCGACGGTCTGACCGCGTTCGGAGCCGGCGACCAGCGCGCCGTACACGGGGGCCGGCAGCCGCTTGCGCGCCCGGCGCTGGGCGACGGCGACGGACTCGAACCAGGGGTTCTGCTTCCAGGGGTTCTGGAGCCAGGCGGGAGTGGGCACGGTGGTCCTCGGATCGGGGTGGGATCGGGCGGTGGTCGGGCGATCAGGGTGTGAAGCCGGCGAGCGGGCTCTCCGCGCAGGCCGTGACCGGCGGCGCCGCGGGGCGGCGGCCGATCTGCAGCATCACCGGCTGGTTGCGGGTGGGGCTGCGCCGCGAGTGGTCCTGGCTCGCGGCCGGGACGGTTCGGTCGCCGGCCAGCGCCGCTTCGCCGTACCCCTGCACGCATTCCGGGTCGGGGCCGTCCATCGGCAGCCCCGTGAAGAACTTGGCGGCCATGCAGCCGCCGCGGCAGGTGTCGTAGAACCGGCACGCGGAGCAGGCGCCGCCCGACTGCGGCAGCCGCAGGTCGGCGAACAGCTCCGAGTCCTGCCACACCCGCTGGAAGCCCCCGTCCTCGAGCAGGTTGCCGGCCCGGAACTCCTCGTGGATGGCGAACGGGCAGGCGTAGACGTCGCCGACCGGATCGATCAGGCACACGACCCGGCCCGCTCCGCACATGTTGAGCCCCGGCAGGGCCGACCCGAACGCCGCGAGGTGGAAGAACGAGTCGCCGGTGAGCACGTTGTCGCCGTGCGCGGTGAGCCAGTCGTAGAGCACGCGCTGCTGCTCCGGGAGCGGGTGCAGCTCGTCCCAGACGTCGGCGCCGCGCCCGGACGGGCGCAGCCGGGTGAGCCGCAGGGTGGCGCCGTAGGTCTCGGCGAGCGCCGCGAAGTCGTCGAGCTGGCCGATGTTGTCCCGCGTGCAGACCACGGAGATCTTCGCGTCGCGGAAGCCCGCGTCGCGGAGGTTGGTGAGCGCGGTGACCGCGGTGTCGTAGGAGCCGGGGCCGCGCACGTAGTCGTTGACCTCGGCCGTGGCACCGTCCAGGGAGATCTGCACGTCGACGTAGTCGGTGCCCGCGAGGAAGCGGGCCCGCTCGGGCGTGATGCGCGACCCGTTGGTCGAGAACTTCACCCCGACCTGGTGCGCGACCGCGTACTCCAGCAGATGCCAGAAGTCGGGCCGGATCGTCGGTTCCCCGCCCCCGATGTTGACGTAGAAGACCTGCATCCGCTGCAGCTCGTCGATCACGGCCTCGCACTGCGCGGTGCTGAGCTCGCGCGGGTCCCGGCGGCCTGACGACGACAGGCAGTGCGCACACTCGAGGTTGCAGGCGTAGGTGAGCTCCCACGTCAGGCAGATCGGGGCGTTGAGGCCGCGCTCGAACTGCTCGATCAGGGTGGCGTTCGCGGGCCGGACGGTGGTGGAGGTCATGCGGCTGCTCCTGACTAGGCCTGGTGCCCGCGCGGGCGGATCATGTCGGCGGCGGCGAGGCCCGCCAGCGCGTGGGCGTAGGCGCCGTGCTCGCGCTCGGGGACGCCCGCCGCGACGAGCGCGGACCGCACGTCGGGGTGCTCGGCCAGCCCCCGCACGGCCGCGACGAGCTCGGGCCGCTTGAGGAAGGTGAGCTTCCGGTTGCCGAAGTGGTAGGCAAGGGCACCGAACGGCTCGGGGCGCAGGGCGACCGGCGGCGCCAGCGCCCATGCCTCGTCGAGCATCCCCACGGTGGTCGATCGCGTCATCGCGGCGGGCCCGGGCTCAGTATCACTGTTCGCTCCGCAAGCTTCGCTCAGTAGACGCCGCACATGCCGTCGATCGAGACCTCCTCGACCAGGACCTCGACCGTCAGGTCGTCGGCGGCCGGGGTCTCGGCGTGCTCGCGGGTGCTGTGCTCTCCGTGGTTCATCGCGGTGGTCCCTTCGTTGTGACGGCGTTCACGAGGAAGTTATGGCACTCGTGGCCAAAAAGGCAACACCCGCGGCTGTACTAGCGTTGGCCCATGCCGGTCGGCGACCCCCCACGCACCCCGGCGAGGGGACGGCCGGTCGCGACGTCCCACGGGGAGATCGAGCAAGCCGCGTTCCGGCTCTTCCGGCAGCACGGTTTCGCGCGTACGACGCTCGACGACATCGCCCGCGAGGTGGGTGTGGGGCGGCGCACGCTGTTCCGCTACTACGCCTCGAAGAACGACATCCCCTGGGGGCAGTTCGACCGCACGCTCGACGGCTTTCGCGCGATCTTGGACCGGATGCCCGAGGACATCCCCGTGCACGAGGCCGTGCACCGCGGGGTGCTGCTGTTCAACGACTTCCCCGCCGACGCGCGCCCGAGCCACCGGGAACGGATGCGCCTGATCCTCACCACTCCCGAGCTGCAGGCCCACTCCGTGCTCCGGTACGCGGAGTGGCGGCACGTCATCGCCGAGTACGTCGCGCGGCGTACGGGCGAACGGCCGGGTGACCTGCTCCCCCGGACCGTCGGCCGGGTGTCGCTCGCCGTCGCGCTGTCCGCCTACGACGTGTGGCTCGACGACGAGTTCGCGGTGCTGTCCGACCTGCTCGACGCGAGCATGCGCGCGGTGCGCCGGTACCTGCGGTCCTGAGACGGCCAGGAGCACCTCGACGAGCGCCGGTCAGCGCGTCGTCCCCCACACCGCATGGCGTGCGTGCACACGGCCCGAGATGTCCTCACCACCGTCGACATGTGCACAGGAACCGAGAACCTCCGGCGGCGATGTCGAGACCGCCGCGGGCGCTCCGACCAGTGGGCGACGGCGCGGGCGAGAGGCCCCGCCACGACCGGAGGAGCGATCGACGATGAGCACGGTCACCTGTGACATGGCGATGTCGATGGACGGCTTCGTGGCCGGCCCGCACCAGGGCCCGGACGCGCCGTTCGGGGAGGGCGTCGGCGACAGCCTGCACCGCTGGATGTTCGAACGGCCCGAGGAGCACGCCGACGAGCTCGCGGCGCTGACCGAGGCGGGCGCGTTCGTCATGGGCCGCAACATGTTCGGGCCCGGCCGCGGCGCGTGGGACCTGGAGTGGACCGGCTGGTGGGGCCCGGAGCCGCCGTACCACGCCCCGGTCTTCGTCCTCACCCACCACGGGCGGGAGCCCGTGGAGATGGCGGGCGGCACGACGTTCCACTTCGTGACCGGCGGCATCGACGAGGCGCTGCAGCGGGCCCGCGCTGCTGCGGACGAGCGGCCCGTCGCGATAGCGGGTGGCGCAGCCACCGTCAACCAGTACCTCGCCGCCGGCCTGGTGGACGAGTTGCGCCTGCACGTCGCGCCGGTGGTGCTGGGCCGCGGCGAGCGGTTGTTCGACGGCGTCGGCCGCCTCGACCTCACGCCCGTCGCCGTGCGGCACACCGACCTGGTCGCGCACGTCCGCTATGCCGTCGGCCGCCCGGCCGGCTCCTGAGCGGCGAAGTCCTTCCGCTCCAGCAGCCACGAACACGCCAGCCCGGCGAGGAGCCCCCAGAACGCCGCTCCGATGCTGAGGACGGTGACGTCGGCGACCGTCACGACGAACGTCACCAGCGCGCCGAGGGTGAACCGGCTGCGGAAGGCGGTGACGAACGCGGCCTGCAGCACGCGCAGCATGGCCAGGCCCGCGAGCGCGGCGATGAACGCGGGCGGCGCGGCCAGCATCAGCCGGGTGAACAGCGGGGCGAACAGCCCGAACCCGATCGCCAGCAGTCCGCAGCAGATCCCGGCGACGTAGTGCCGGTCCCGTTCCCCGGACGCCGCCAGCAGCGCGTTCGTGGGCCCGGTCAGGCAGGTCGACACCGCGCCGACCGCGGCCGCCAGCATCGACCACAGCCCGCAGGCCACGGTGACCACGTTGACCGGGGCGGCGTGCCCCGCCGCGCGCAGCACCGCCACCCCCTGCCCGTTCTGCACCACGAGCACGGTGATCGCGAGTGGGAGGACGAGCTCGACCATCGCCTGCACCGACCACTGCGGGGCCTGCAGCACCGGCGCCGCGAGCCAGCCCGACGCGTCCGGCTCCGGGCGGAAGCGGCCCGAGAGCGCGACCGCACCGACCCCGACCAGCAGCGCCCCGATGATCGGCGGGATCCGCCGCCCGGCCGCGGTCCAGGCGCTGAGCACCAGGAACACCACGACCATCGGGGCGGCGATCGGGGCGTCGGCGGCGAGGGCGTCGACCAGCCCGGTGCCGAAGCTCAGGAAGACGCCGGCCACCATGCCCATCACGATCGGCATCGGGATTGCCGCCATCGCCCGGCGCACCCACCCCGTCAGGCCCAGCACCAGCATCAGCAGCCCGGTGGCGACGTACGCCCCGACGACCTCGGCGAAGCTCAGGTGCCCCAGCGCCGGGCCGACGAGCACCGTGCCGGGGATGGTCCAGAAGAACGCCAGCGGCTGCCGGTAGACCCAGCAGGCGAGCACCGTGAGGATCCCGTTCAGGAAGAACACCCCGAACAGCCACGACGCGAGCTCGGCCGGCGACAGCCCGCCCTGCACCCCGACGGCCAGGATGACCGCCACCGGCCCGGTCGCGGCGAAGACCAGCCCGACCAGCCCGTTCGCGGCGTAGAGCACGCCGACGTCGTGGACGAGCCGCCGCGGGCCCGGCAGCGGCCGGGGCGGCCGCTCGAACCGCGTCGACGCCGCCACCGTCGTCCCACCGCTCGTCATGACGCCTCCCGCCCAGGTCGACGATTCTCGACGGCACACATCATGGGTGGGCCGCACACACCGGCGGCGGTGTGTGCGGCCTCCACCCGCTGTGTGCCGTGGCGCTCAGCCGGCTTGGCCGGACGCGGGCGCGGGCTCACCGACGACCGGCTGTCCCGCGGCCGGCTGCGCGGTCGCCCGGCCGCGCCGGGCCGCCGTCGGCACGACCAGCGTCAGCAGCGTGCCCACCACGGCGATGACGGCCAGCACGTAGAAGATCGCGTCGAGCGCGAGGCCGGAGGCGATCAGGACCCCGCCGAGCAGCGGACCGCCGACCCCGCCGAGGCGCCCGAAGCCCGCGCACCACGCCACCCCGGCGCCGCGGACGTTCGTGCGGTAGTAGGTGGCGACGAACCCGTAGATGAGGATCTGTGTGCCGCTCGTGCCGAGCCCGACGACGGCGACGAACGCGAGCAGGACGCCGAGCGGGAGGCTGACGGTGAGCAGCCCGATCGCCGCCGCCCCGAGCAGGAACGACACCGCCACCACCGGCTTCGGGCCGAACCGGTCGGCGAAGCGGGAGGCGATGAGCGCCCCGATCACCGCACCGCCGTTGAGGACGAGGAGGAACGCGAGCGACCCGTTGGTGGAGAAGCCGGCCCGGCCCATCAGCTCGGGCAGCCAGGTGTTGAGCGCGTAGACCAGGACCAGCCCGGTCGCGCTGAGCAGTCCGAGCAGCAGGGTGGGCAGCAGGTACGAGCGGCCGAAGAGCCCCGCGAAGCCCGACCGCTCCTGCGGGGCCGGCTTCGCGGTGTCCCTGCCCACTTCGGCGGGCTCGTTGATCGACACCCCGGTCCGCTCCGCCACCGCGCAGGCCTCGGTCAGCCGGCCCCGCGACACGAGCCACGCCGGTGACTCCGGCATCTTGACCAGCGCCAGCGGCAGCAGCGTCACCAGCGGGAGCGCCCCGATGAGGAACATCCCGCGCCAGCCGATGGATTCGAGCAGCAGGATCGCCAGCAGCGCGGCCAGCAGGCTGCCCAGCGGCACCCCGCTGTAGGTGATCGCGTTGCACAGGTTCTTGCGGCCCCGCGGGGCGAACTCGGCGACCAGCGCCCCGGTCGTGGCGACGAGCGCGCCGACGCCGAGACCGGTGACGAACCGCAGGATCCCGAACGCGGTCGTGGTCGTCGCGAAGGCCGTGAGGGCCATGCCGACCGAGAACCACGCGTAGGCGGTCAGCATGACCTTTCGCCTGCCGACGATGTCGCCGACGCTGCCGGCGAGCAGCGCGCCGACCAGCACACCGACGAGCGCATAGCTGCCCAGCGCGCCGGCCACGGCCGGGGTGACCGCCCCGATCTGGGCGGGGTCGCGCAGGAACAGCGGCACCAGCGTGCCGTAGACGACCAGGTCGTACCCGTCGAAGACGAGACCGACGGTGGCCAGCGAGACGATCCACGTGACCGATCTGCGGCGGAGCGCGTCCTGCTTCTCCCGAACGGAAGTCATCGTTGTCCTCCTGAAAATGGGCGTGCGACATCGGTGCCCGACCCGGACGGCGTCGGGGACTTTGACGTGCAGAGATCAGTCGTCCGCCGACAGCGCCACCGAGGATCGGGCGATGTCGGACGGGTGGCCGGCCAGCGGCGTGACCGTGATCGTCATGTAGGGGAACAGCGGAAGGCCCCAGAGGATCTCGTGGAGCTGCTCGTTGCCCTCGACGTCGAAGATGCTGAGGTTGGCGTACTCGCCCACGCAGCGCCAGATGTGCGGCCAGTGCCCCGAGCGCTGCCACTGCTGGGACCAGGCCTTCTCCCGGGCGAGGAGGTCGGCGCGCTCCGCCGGGTCCATGTCCGGCGGGAGCGCGACGTCCATCCGCACCGCGTACAGCTGGCTCATGCCGGGTCGAGCGGGAAGTCGTAGGTGACCTCGTTGCCCGCGCCCGACGCGGCGGGGGTCGGGCGCAGGATCAGCTCCGGCTTCACGGCCTGCGCCACGTCGTTGTCGACGTAGTCGCCGCCGTCGAAGTACAGCTGCGTGGTGACGAGCTGCCGGCCCGGTGCCGAGACCTTCAGGTGCAGGTGGGCGGGCCGCCACGGGTGCCAGCCCGCGGCCGAGATGAGCGCGCCGCAGGACCCGTCGGTCGGGATCTGGTACGGCGCGGGCTGGATCGTGTGGAAGGTGTAGCGGCCGTCGGCGCCGGTGCGGATCGCGCCGCGCAGGTTCCACTCCGGGATCCCCGGTGCGAACTGCGAGTAGAAGGCGGCGTCGTCGGCGTGCCACAGCTCGACCAGCGCCCCTTCGATCGAGGCGCCGTCGAGGTCGGTCACCGTGCCCTGGAACAGCAGCGGCGTGCCCACCTCGCCGTCCCGCATCGGCAGGGTGGCCTCGCCGGCGAACTCCGGCGCGCCGGGCACGTAGTAGGGGCCCTCGATGGTGCCGGTGGCGCCCTTGCGGTCGGCGTTGACGACCTCCTCGACGACGTGCTCGACGAACACGTCCAGGAACAGCGGCCACTCGCCGTCCTCGCCGACCCGGATCAGCCACGCCTTCAGGGCGTCGTACTCGGCGTAGGTCAGCTGGTGCTTGCGAATGACCCCGTGCAGGGCGGCCAGCGCGTCCGTGGCGACGGCGCTCACCCGGGCCTGGTCGACCGGAGCGGCGCTGCGCTCCTTCTGCGCCGTCTTCTGGGCGAAGGTCGCGGTCGCGGAACGACCGGAACCTGCGGCCGTCGCGTTGATCTCGGTGGTGGTCATGGTGGTGGTGTCTCCTCACGCGTCAATGCGATTCGGGAATGCGCGCGGTTTCGGGAAGGGACGCGGACCTAGCGGTCCTGGCGGTAGCGCGCGAGCTTGTCGGGATCGATCTCGATGCCGATCCCCGGTCCGGGACGGACGGCCAGCTCGCCGCCGCTGATCTGCAGCGGCTCGGTGAGCAGGTCGTCGCTCATGTCCAGGAAGTTCGACAGTTCGCCCGCCCGCCGAGAGGTGTGCCGGTGGGCGGCGCCGAAGGCGACGGTGCAGGCGGTGCCGACCTGGCCGTCGATCTGGTTGCCCATGACGACCTCGACGCCGAGGCCCTCGCACTGGTGCAGGATGCGCTGCGAGGTGCTGAACCCGGTGCGGGCCGTCTTGATGCTGATCATGGTCGCGGAGCCGCCGAGCAGTTCGCGGGTGACCTCGCCCGGGGTGGTGGCGCTCTCGTCGGCGACGGTCGGCACCGGCGTCTGCCCGACGAGCCAGCGGCGGCCCAGGACGTCGTCGGCCGGGCAGAGCTCCTCGGACAGGGTCAGGTCGAGATCAGACATGGCGCGCAGCGCCCGCGCGGCCTCCGACGGCGACCAGCCGCGGTTGCCGTCGACGTAGAGCTCGACCTCGGGGCCGAGCGCCGCGCGCAGGGCCCGGCAGGCGCCGACGTCGAGCTCGACCGGCCGGCGGCCGACCTTCACCTTGAACGTCGTGATCCCGTACCGGTCCCGGACGCGCTCGGCGTCGGCGACCATCTCGACGTCGGGCGCGAAGCCGACCATGTGCGACACCCGCATGCGGTCGGTGTAGCCGCCGAGCAGCTGCGTCACGGGCAGGTCGAGGCTGCGGCCCAGCGCGTCCCACACGGCCATGTCGACGGCCGCCTTCGCCGCCGGGTTGCCCACGGTCCGGTCGAGCCGAGCGTGCATCACCTCGCGCTCGAGCAGCGACAGCCCCACCAGCTCGGGCTCGAAGATCCTCTCGATGACGGCGACGATGGACGCCTGGGTCTCCCCGTAGGTGTAGGGGCGCGGGGGCGCCTCGGCGACACCGATCACCCCGTCGTCACTGTGCACCCGGACCAGCACGTGGTCGGCGGTGTGCACCTCGCCGCTGGCGAAGCGCAGCGGCTTGCGGTACGGGATCGCGAACGGGATCGCCTCGATCTTCACGATCTTCATCGAACTGCTCCTGGGTAGGCGTGCTGCGGCCAGGGCGAGGTGGCGGGCGGCGGGACGAACCCGTTGGCCTCCAGCACCTCGATCAGCCGGGCGAGTGCGGGGTTGACGTCGTCGAGCCGCCAGGCCAGCGCGAGGTCGACGTGGGCGTCGTCGGCGACGGACACGAACCGGACACCGTCGACCCGCAGCGTCCGTGCCGACTCGGGCAGCAGGGCGACGCCGAGGCCCGCGGCGACCAGGGTGAGCATGATCGAGGTCTCGGCGGCCTCGTGCGCACGCCGGGGCAGGAAGCCCGCGGCGAGGCAGGCCTGGGCCACAGCGGCGTTCACGACCGAGTCGGGGGTTCCGTAGCCGACGAAGTCCTCGCCCGAGAGCTCGGCGAGCGCCACGGGATCGTCCCCGGCGAGGCGATGGTGCTGCGCGACCGCGAGCACGAACCGTTCGCGGCCGATCACCCGGGAGCCGAGCCCGGGCCGGCGCAGCGGGGGACGCAGCACCGCGACGTCGATCCGGTCCTCGGCCAGCGCCGTCTCCTGCTCCGGCGTCAGCAGGTCGGGGACGTAGCGCAGGATGAGGTCGGGCAGCTCGCGCGCGGCGATCCGCGCCAGCTGCGGCAGCTGCGTGTACGCCGCCAGCCCCGTGGAGCCGACGCGCAGCAGGCCGCTGTGGCCGTCACCGATGCGCCGCACCCGTTCCTGCGCGGTCTCGACCGAGGCGAGGATCCGCTGTGCGTCGCGGAGGAACGCCTCGCCCGCGGCCGTCAGGTCGACCCGGCGGGTGGTCCGGTGGAACAGCGTGGCCCCGACCTGGGACTCCAGCTGCCGGATCGCCTGCGACAGCGGGGACTGGGCCATGTGCAGCCGCTCGGCGGCCTGCCCGAAGTGCCGGGTCTGCGCGACCGTGACGAAGTAGCGGAGCTGGCGGATCTCCACGTCGCCTCCCTTCGTCGGTGCTGGTCAGGTCACCACGGTAGGTCGAGGTGCGTGTAGAGACAAAGACCTAGTACAGCTGCACTGAGACACCTGGAGTCTCAATAATTGCTGGGTCAGGACTAGGCATAGTGCTGACGCGAACGCATCCGGGTCGCGGCGACAGTCGACGGTCAGTACCGAACTCGACACCCGAACTCGACTTCCCGCAGCTCGACCGGAGGCCTTGCCATGACCGCCACCGCCGACGTGTCCCACGTTCGCGAGGTCCTCGACCACGCCGTCATCGACGACTCCGAGGCCGGCATCTACCGCGCCAACCGCCGGATCTTCACCGACGAGGAGATCTTCGAGCTGGAGATGGCGCACATCTTCGAGGGCAACTGGATCTACCTCACCCACGAGAGCCAGCTGCCGAACCCCGGCGACTACTTCACCACCTACATCGGCCGCCAGCCCGTCGTGATCACCCGCGGCAAGGACGGCGAGCTGCACTGCCTGATCAACGCCTGCGCCCATCGCGGGGCGATGCTCTGCCGCCGCAAGACCGACAACCGCCCGACGCTGACCTGCCCGTTCCACGGCTGGACGTTCCGCAACGACGGCAAGCTGCTGAAGGTCAAGGACCCCGACGGCGCCGGCTACCCCGCGACGTTCGACACCGACGGGTCGCACGACCTCACGAAGGTCGCCCGGTTCGACTCCTACCGCGGGTTCCTGTTCGGCAGCCTGAACCCCGACGTCGTGCCGCTGGCCGAGCACCTGGGAGACACCACCACGGTCATCGACATGCTTGTGGACCAGTCCCCGGAGGGCCTGGAGGTGCTGCGCGGCTCGTCCACCTACACCTTCGACGGCAACTGGAAGGTGCAGGCCGAGAACGGCGCCGACGGCTACCACGTCAGCGCCACCCACTGGAACTACGCGGCCACCACCTCCCGGCGCAGCACCGGCGAGTCGAAGAACCAGACCAAGGCCCTCGACGCCGGGGGCTGGGGCAAGTCCGGCGGCGGCTACTGGTCCTACCCCAATGGCCACCTCTGCCTGTGGACGTGGGCCGCGAACCCGCAGGACCGACCACTGTGGGACCGGATGGACGAGCTGAAGGCCGAGTTCGGCGACGCCAAGGGCGAGTTCATGGTCAAGGGCAGCCGCAACCTGTGCCTCTACCCGAACGTCTACCTGATGGACCAGTTCTCGACGCAGATCCGGCACTTCCGCCCGATCGCGCCGGACAAGACCGAGGTCACGATCTACTGCATCGCCCCGAAGGGCGAGAGCGCGCAGGCCCGCGCCCACCGGATCCGCCAGTACGAGGACTTCTTCAACGCCTCCGGCATGGCCACGCCCGACGACCTGGAGGAGTTCCGCTCCTGCCAGCTCACCTTCCGCGCCACCGCGGCGCCCTGGAACGACATGAGCCGCGGCGCCGAGCACTGGCTCACCGGCCCGGACGAGGTCGCGAAGTCGCTCGGGATGGACGGCGTCATCTCCGCCGGCATGCGCAACGAGGACGAGGGCCTCTACCCCGTCCAGCACGGCTACTGGCTGAAGACCATGCGCGCGGCCGTCGAGTCCCGGGAGGCCTGAGGACCATGACCACCACCGAACGCACGAGCACTCTCATCACGCAGAACGCGATCGAGCAGTTCCTCTACCGCGAGGCCCGCCACCTCGACGACCGCGAGTTCGAGAAGTGGCTCGAGTGCTACGCCGACGACGTCGTCTACTGGATGCCGGCGTGGGGCGACGACGACCGGCTCACCGAGGACCCGCAGCGCGACATCTCGCTCATCTACTACGACAACAAGGGTGGCCTGGAGGACCGGGTCTTCCGGATCCGGACCGAGCGCTCCAGCGCCACCTCGCTCCCGGAGCCGCGCACCAGCCACAACATCTCGAACGTCGAGGTGATCGAGCGCCGCGGCGACCTGGTCGACGTGCGCTTCAACTGGCACACGATGTACTTCCGGTACAAGACCGTCGACCCGTACTACGGCACGTCGTTCTACACGATCGACTTCTCCGGCGAGTCGCCGCTCATCCGCCGCAAGACCGTGGTGCTGAAGAACGACTACATCCACCACGTGGTCGACGTCTACCACTTCTGAAGGGGGCGGCCATGAGCGAGCTCGCGAGTGAAGCATCGGCACAGCGTCATCGAGTAGCGCTCTCCTTCGAGGACGGCGTCACCCGCTTCATCACCTGCGACGCGGACCAGACGGTCGCCGACGCGTCCTACCGCTCACGTATCAACATCCCGATGGACTGCCGGGACGGCGTCTGCGGCACCTGCAAGGCGTTCTGCGAGTCCGGGGAGTTCGACGGCGGCTCGTACCTCGAGGACGCGCTCTCGCCGGACGAGGAGCGCGCGGGTTACGTGCTGACCTGCCAGCTGAAGCCGCGGTCGGACCTGGTGGTGCAGATCGCGACCACGTCGGCGGTGGCCAAGACGGGCGCCACCACCCATCGCGGCACCGTGACCGGGCTGGAGCGGCTCTCCCCCACCACCGTGGCGTTGACGATCGAGATCACCGACCGGGACGCGCTCACGTTCCTGCCCGGCCAGTACGTCAACATCGGGGTGCCGGGCACCGAGGAGTCGCGTTCCTACTCCTTCAGCAACGCCGCGGAGGACGAGGCGCTGACCTTCCTGGTCAAGCTCACCCCCGGTGGCGTCATGTCGGAGTACCTGGAGCAGCGGGCGCGGGTCGGAGACGCGATCAGCTTCACCGGCCCGCACGGGAGCTTCTTCCTCCGCGACGGCGACGCGCCGCTGCTGCTGCTCGCGGGCGGCACCGGGCTCGCGCCGATCCTGTCGATCCTGCGCGCGCTGGACGCGGCAGGCAGCACCCGCCCGGTGCACCTGCTCTACGGCGCGACGACCGACGCCGACGTGGTCGAGCTGGCGACCATCGAGGCACTCGCCTCCTCGATCGAGCACCTCACCTGGGACCACTGCGTCGCCGACCCGAACACGCGCGCGCCGCACCAGGGGTACGTGACCGGGCTGATCGGGCCGGAGCACCTGCACGGCGGCGGCACGGCGGTGTATCTGTGCGGCCCGCCGGCGATGGTCGACGCGGTGCGCGGCCACTTCGCGGAGCAGGACATCGTTCCGGCGGGCTTCTTCTACGAGCGGTTCGCCCCGGCCGGCACCTCCGGCGCCGAGGAGGTGCGCGTTCCCGAGGCCGGCGCGGAGCAGCCCGCGGCCGTCGCGGATGCCGCCCGGGACGAGGACGCGGTGCCGGTGAGCCCTCCCCCGCTGCCGAGGGCACGGCGGGCCGAGCTCCTCGTGCTCGCCGGCGGGGGCCGCGCGGTCACCGGCCAGGTCGTGCTGCCCGGCGTGGACCTCGCGCCCCTCCGGGCCGCCGCCTCGGCAGCGCCGGACCGGGTCCGGGGCATCTGTGGGCAGGAGCTGTTCGGCTCCGCGCAGCGTGGTGCCCCGCCCGCGCCCCTGGACGAGGACGACGACCTCCTCGTCGGCGGTGGCCGGTCCCTGGCGGGGCAGGAGCTGCTCCCGCCGTCCCCGATCGCGCCGCTCACTCCGCCGTCCCGGGTCCCCCCGCCCGACGGCGTCCCCGCCGGCGGGCCGCGCTTCGTCAGCCCGGGGCGCTTCGACCGCAAGGTCGTCGTGGTGACCGGGGCCGCGCAGGGCATCGGCCGGGCCGTCGCGGAGCGGGCCGCCGCCGAGGGCGGGCAGCTCGTGCTGGTCGACCGGTCCCCGCTGGTGCACGAGGTCGCCGACGCGCTCCTCGCCGACGGGGCGAAGGCACTCGCGATCGAGGCGGACCTCGAGGACCACGCGGGTGCCGCAGCCGCGCTGACCGAGGCGCGCAGCTGGCAGGGCCACATCGACGTGCTGGTCAACAACGTCGGCGGCGCGATCAACTTCAAGCCGTTCGTGGAGTTCACCGAGGCCGAGATCACCGCGGAGATCCGCCGCTCCCTGATGCCCACGCTGTGGTGCTGCCACGCGGTCCTTCCCGGCATGGTCGCCCGCGGCGGTGGCGTGATCGTCAACGTGTCATCGGCGGCGACGCGTGGCATCCACCGGATCCCCCACTCGGCGGCCAAGGGTGGGATCAACGCCCTCACGGCGTCGCTCGCGTTCGAGTACGCCGACGCCGGGATCCGGGTCGTGGCCACCGCGCCCGGCGGCACCGAGGCCCCGCCGCGCCGGATCCCCCGCGGCACGCCGACACCGGAGACCGAGCAGGACAGGGCCTGGTTCCAGGCCCACATCGGCCAGACCATCGGTTCGTCGCTGCTGAGGCGCTACGGCACGCTCGACGAGCAGGCGGCGGCCATCCTGTTCCTCGCCTCCGACGAGGCGTCGTACATCACCGGGAGCGTCCTGCCCGTCGCCGGGGGCGACCTGGGCTGACCATGCACACCGGAGGGGGACCATGCACATCCCCGAGCATGTGCACCGTCCACCGGCGGTGTGCACCGTCGGGCCCGCGAATACCGTGAGGTCGTGAACCGCGAGGACGCCCACGTCGTCGGGCAGACCGGGGAGGTCGAGCAGCTCGACGCGCTGCTCGGCCGGGCCGCGTCGGGCACCCCGGTCGTCGCGGTCCTCGAGGGCCTCCCCGGGGTCGGGCGGACCACCCTGCTGCGCCGGTTCCTCGAGCGGCATCCGGCGCTGCCGGTGACGTCCGCGGCCGGGCTCGCCTGGGAGAGCGGCCGGGCGGGCGCGCTCGCGCGCCGCCTCTGGTCCGCCGATCCGGCTCCACCCCCGTCCCCCGCCGAGGACGACCCCGGCGCGTGGGGTGAGGTGTTCGCCGAGCGGTGGCAGGCCCGGGCCGCCGACGAGCCGCTTCTCGTCGTCGTCGACGACGCCCACGACAGCGACCCGGTCTCGATGCAGGCGATCTCCTCTGCGGTCGCCCGCATCGGGAACGCGCGGGTGCTGGTCCTGCTCGTCACGGCCGTCGGCCCCGGGGTCGCCGTCCATCCCGACGTGCAGGACGTCCTCGACGGGCTCCCGGCCGTCCGCGTCCGGGTGTCGCCGCTGCGGCCCGACGAGACCCGCCTGCTTGCCGCCCGCATCGCGGGGATCGACCTGCCCGTGCCCGTCGCCCGCAGACTCTGCGAGCACGCCGGCGGGATCCCCCGCCACCTGCTGGAGATCCTGCGTGACACCCCGCCGATCCGCTGGTCGGACTGGCAGACGCGGCTGCCGGCGCCGACGTCGGTCCAGAACCGGGTCCACGCCGCGCTCGACGCCTGCGCCGCCCCGACCAGGCGCCTCGTCGAGGCCGCGGCGGTACTCGGGTCGCCGGCGAACCTCGCCGACGCCGCGGCGCTCGCCGGGGTCGACGACCCGATCGGCGCCCTCGACGAGGCCTTCGCCGCGGGCCTGCTCGCCCCGGCCGCCGGCCACGGGCTCGACTCCGTCACGTTCCCCGGCCGGTTCGTCCGCACCGCCGTGCACGCCGGCCTCGCGCCCAGCCGGCGCCACGACCTCCACCGGCGCGCCGCCGAGGTCGTGACCGATGAGGTCGAGCGGCTCCGGCACCGGGTCGAGGCCAACCCGCTGCCCGACGCCGAGCTGGCAGCCGAGCTGCTCGACCTGGCCCGCCGCAAGTCCGACGACGGCGCGTGGGCCGTCGTCGCCGGCGCCCTGATCGACGCGAGCCGGATCAGCCCCGACCGCGCCGAGCGCGAGGACCGGCTGATCCAGGCCGTCGACGCACTCGCCGGGGCCGGGCTCCTCGGCCAGGCCGTCGACGCCCTCCCCGAGGTCGAGGCCCTCCCCGCCGGCTCCCGCCGCGACGCCGTCCTCGCCTACGTCGCCGTGCAGCGCGGCAGGCGCGCCGAAGCCGTCTCCTACCTCGACAGCGCCTGGCGGCTGCGCGGCACCGACCGTCGCGCCGCCGCCGTCGTGTGCCAGCGCCACGTCCTGCACGCCCTCGCCGACTGGGACGGCGACGAGCTCGTCCGCTGGGCCGGTCGCGCCGTCGAGCACGCCGAACCGGGCTCGCCCGCCGCCGTGGAGTCCCGGGCGATCATGGGGCTGGGCCACGGCGCCCGCGGCGACATCGACGCCGCCTTCACCGCGTACCGCTCCGCGGTCGTGGAGAGCCCGAGCGGGCCGCAGCACCAGCGCGCCCGGATGGGCCTCGGCTGGCTGCTGCTGGCCCAGGACGAGCCCGAGGCCGCCCGCCGCGAGCTGGAGTACGCCGTGCCGAGCGTGCGCCGCACGGGCTCGAACCGCATCTCGCTCTGGGCATTGATCTGGCTCGCCCGCACCCGGTTCGCCCTCGGCGACTGGCCCGGCGCCCTGCACTGCGTCGACCAGGCCCAGATCCTGCTCGGGGCCACCGACCTGGACCTCCTGCGCCCGCTCGTGCACTGGACCGGAGCCCAGATCCACGCGCTGCGCGGCGAACCGGACGCCGCGGGGCGGCACCTCGGCCTGGGTGCCGCCGCCGACCACGACTACACCGTCATGACCGTGCCTGCCCTGCTGGCCCGCGCCCACGTCGCCGAGGCGCGCTCGGACCACGAGGCCGTCGTCCGGCACCTCACCCCGCTCGTGACCCGCCGCCCGCGGGGCGGCCTGGACGAGCCCGGGTTCTGGCCGTGGCACGACCTCTACGCGAACGCGCTCGTGCTCACCGACCGCCTCGCCGACGCCGATGCGTTCCTCGCCCCGCTCGAGGGGCTCGTGCGCACGCGCGGCCACCGCTCGACGGCCGCGCGAATCGGCTACGTGCGCGGCCGGCTGCTGGGGGCGCGCGGGGACCTCGCCGCGGCCGAGGAGGTCTTCGGCCACGCCCGCGCGCAGCTCGAGGACCTCCCCCTGCCCTACGACCGGGCCCGGGTCGACTTCGCCCACGGCCTCACCCTCCGCCGCGCCGGTCGCCGCCGGGACGCCACGACCGTGCTGACCGCGGCCCGGCAGGCCTTCGCCGCCCTCGGCGCGCAGGTCTACGTCGAGCGGTGCGACCGGGAGCTCAAGACCGGACGGCCCGGTGCCCGGCCGCTGGACAACGACGTCGACGCGCTGACCGAGCAGGAACGTACCGTCGCCGAGCTCGTCGCCACGGGCATGACCAACAAGGAGGCCGCCGCCGCGATGATGCTGTCGGTCAAGACCGTGCAGTTCCACCTCACCCGGATCTACGCCAAACTCGGCTCCGTTCC
Source organism: Pseudonocardia nigra (assembly GCF_019396355.1). Taxonomy (GTDB): domain Bacteria; phylum Actinomycetota; class Actinomycetes; order Mycobacteriales; family Pseudonocardiaceae; genus Pseudonocardia; species Pseudonocardia nigra. The sequence goes on along the minus strand of NZ_JAHKRK010000019.1, from coordinate 42,283 downwards.
CGCTCCGAGCTCGCCGCGCACTTCCCGCGCGCGGCCGCCTCCCGCTGACGCAGCGGGGAGCCCTCACCGCGCCGCGGCCAGGGCAGCGGCCAGCGCCGCCTCGATGACCTGGGCCGACACCGCGGCCACCTCGTCGGGGGTGCGGCCGAAGTCGCCGGCCAGGGACTGGGTGCTGAACCCCGAGAGGTGGACCGAGACGGCGTCGACGAGCCAGGACGGCGGTTCGCCGGGCCCGCCCCTGGCCTGCCAGATGCGGGAGGTCACGGCCACCGCAAAGCGCCGGCGGCTCGCCCGGCGCTCGGCCGCGGCCTCGGCGAGCTCGTCGGACAGGTCGTCCGGCGCGAGCACCGCCAGCTCCCAGTAGATCCGGCCGTTGCGGGCGTTGAGCCGGTGCGTGACGACCAGCAGGTCGAGCAGCCACGCGCGCAGGTCGTCGCCGTCGGGGGCGGGCGGGATCTGCTGCGCGTAGCGGCGCACACCCTCACCGATGGCGGCCGCGAACAGCCGGTCGCGCGTGGCGAAATGGCGGAACACGGTGCGCCTGCTGACGCCGGCCGCCGCGGCGACATCGTCGACCGTGGCGTCGAGACCGCGCTCGGCCAGCACGACCCGCGCGGCGTGCAGGATCCGGGTGCGGGCGACGTCGCGCTGTTCGACGGCGAGCGAGGTCGCGCTGCCGGCGTCGTGGGCCACCCGCGGATCCTACCGGCTCACCCTTGTCCGGTGTCACTCATGAGTGACATCCTGGCACGAACGAGGGACACCAGTCCCCCTTGGACGCCTCCGGAGCATGCATGAGCGTCAGCGAACCGCCCACGAGGCCCGACGGCACCGTCATCGACAAGGAGGCGGTGCGCCGGAAGTACCTGCAGGAACGCGACAAGCGGCTGCGCCCCGACGGCAACGACCAGTACGTGCGCCTCACCGGGCGCTTCGCGCACTACCTCGAGGATCCCTACACCCCGCGGACCGAACGGGAACCGAAGACCGACGACCGGACGGTCGTGTTCATCGGCGGCGGCTTCGCCGGGCTCGTCACCGGCGCCCGGCTGAAGGAAGCCGGCATCGACGACGTCCGGATCATCGAGAAGGGCGGCGACTTCGGCGGCACCTGGTACTGGAACCGCTACCCGGGCGCGCAGTGCGACACGGCGTCGATGGTGTACATGCCGCTCCTCGAGGAGACCGGTCACATGCCGAGCGAGAAGTACGCGCATGCGCCGGAGATCCTCGAGCACTGCCAGCGCATCGGCAAGCACTTCGGGCTCTACGAGGACGCGCTGTTCCACACCGAGGTCACCGGGCTGCAGTGGGACGCGGCGCGCTCGCGGTGGGTCGTCCGCACCAACCGCGGCGACCACTTCACCGCGCGGTTCGTCGCCATGGGGATCGGCCCGCTGCACGTCCCGAAGCTGCCGGGAATCCCGGGCATCCAGTCGTTCGCCGGGCACTCGTTCCACACCAGCCGCTGGGACTACGACTACACCGGCGGCGACCCGTCCGGCGCGCCGATGGAGAAGCTGGCCGACAAGCGGGTGGCCGTCATCGGCACCGGCGCGACGGCGGTGCAGTGCGTGCCCCACCTCGCCCGGGCGTGCGGGAGCTGTTCGTGTTCCAGCGCACGCCGTCGTCGGTCGACGTCCGCGGCAACCACCCGATCGACCCCGAGTGGTTCGCCCACATCAGCACCCCGGGCTGGCAGCAGCGCTGGCTGGAGAACTTCACGGCCAACCAGACCGGGGGCAAGGCGGACGAGGACCTGGTGATGGACGGCTGGACCGAGATCGCGCGGCGGGTGCGCGCGAAGGTCACGACGCTGCCGGCCGAGGACCGCACCCCGATGACGATGCTCGCCGCCTTCGAGGACTCCGACCACGAGAAGATGGAGGAGATCCGGGCCCGCGTCGACGCGATCGTCGAGGATCCGGCCACCGCCGCGAACCTCAAGGCCTGGTACCGCCAGCTGTGCAAGCGGCCGTGCTTCCACGACGAGTACCTGCAGGCCTACAACGTGCCCGGCACGCACCTGGTCGACACCGACGGCAAGGGCGTGGAACGGATCACCGAGACCGGAGTCGTCGTCGCCGGCACCGAGTACCCGGTCGACTGCATCATCTACGCCTCCGGCTTCGAGGTCGGCACCCCCTACACGCGGCGGGCCGGGTACGAGGTGACCGGGCAGGACGGCGTGACGCTGTCGGAGTACTGGGCCGACGGCATGCGGACGCTGCACGGCATCCACGCGCGCGGGTTCCCGAACGCGTTCTTCGTGCAGCCCACGCAGGGCGCGAACCTGATCTCCAACGTCCCGCACAACCTCACCGAGTCGGGCCGGACGATCGCGACGATCATCAGGCACGCGGTGGACTGCGGCTTCGCCGAGGTCGAGGTGAGCCGGGAGGCCGAGGACGCCTGGGTGGCGCTCCTGCTGAAGGGCCCGGGCCGGATGACCGGGGCGCCGGACTGCACCCCGGGCTACTACAACAACGAGGGCCAGGACCCGGGGCGGCGCGCGCTGCTCAACGTCGGCCTCCCCGCGGGCCCCACGGCCTTCTTCGCCCACATCGACCGGTGGCGCACGGCCGGCACCTTCGAGGGCCTCGAGTTCCGGTGACGCGCGCCAGACTGCCCCACCGTTCGCCGCACGATGTCACGAGCAGTCGAACAACGTCGACAAGCCGCTGATCAGGCCGCTAGAATAGAACTTATGTTCGAGCAGTCGGTCGTCGAGTCCGCGTTGGACGAGGACTGGCCGGCGTCGTTGGATCACTTCGGTGAACCAGCCGACGACTGGGGCGACCCGGGCGAGACTCCGTTCGCGCAACTGCTGGAGTCGCTGCCCGCGGATCTGCTGGACCTGCCGGCGCCGACCGAGGACGGCGGTCCCGAATGGGAACCCGGGATGGACTCCGGGGCGGTGGCCGACTACACGGTCGCGCGGATGCGGCCGTCGGGGTTGCTCGCCCTCGACCTGGACTCGTCCACCGCCGACCCGGCCGTGATGTCCGACGCCGGCCTGATCGATGCGATTATCGGCTGGGAACGGGTCGCTGCCTGGGCGCAGGCCCGGCAGGCCCGACTGCTGGCGGAGTTCGCCCGGCGCCGCCCGGGCGACGCGCGCGACCTCTCGATGGCGGACAGGGCGTCCGGGCTGAGCCGGTACGCCCCGGACGAGGTCGGGCTCGCCCTGCACCTGTCCCGCGGCACCGCGAAGGCTCGGGTGTGCGAGTCGGTGCGGCTCGACGCCGAACTGGTCGCCGCCCGGCAGGTGTGGGAGGACGGCCTGATCGACGAGCGCAAGATCCGCGCCCTCTGCGACGCCACCCTCTACCTGAAGCCCGAACAGGCCACGGCCGTGCAGGACCGGGTACTCGACCGCGCCCCGAAACAGACCCTGGCCCAGTTCCGGGCCGCGTTGGCCCGCGCGGTGATCGCGGTCGACCCGGAGGGTGCGAACGACCGGCATCGGCAGGCCCGCAAGGACCGGCGGGTCGTGGTCGGCGACGAGAAGGACGGCATGGCCGCGCTGTGGGCGATGCTCTCCGCCCCGGACGCGCACTCGGCCTACCAGTGGCTCACCCGGCTCGCCCGGGGCCTCGGCAGCGACGATGGACGCGGGATGGACGCCCGCCGCGCCGACCTGCTGGTCGCCCTGCTCACCGGCCAGATCACCTACGCCGCCACTGGCAGCACCGACACAGACAGCACCGACACCGGCAGCACCGACACCGGCGCGGATGGCGCCAGCACTGCCGCCGACGGTGCCGACAGCACCGACCCGGCCGAGACCGGCACCACGGTGTGGTCCGGGCCGGCGCCACGGCCCGTCAACCCCGGCAAACCCTTGATCCAGATCGTCATGCCGCACACGACCCTGCTCGGGCGCGACGACCAGCCCTGCGAACTCGTCGGCTACGGGCCCATTCCCGCAGCGCTGGCCCGCGAGATCGCCGCCGACGCCGTCTGGCACCGCCTGGTCACCGACCCGCTGTCCCTGGCGCTGCTCGACTACGGACGCAAGACCTACACACCCCCGGCCGCACTGGCCGACTTCGTCCGCGCCCGCGACGTCACCTGCCGACACCCGATCTGCCGCCGTCGAGCCCTCGACAGCGAACTCGATCACATCGTCCCGTTCCCGAACGGCCCCACCGCCGAACCGAACCTCATGGACGGCTGCGTCCACCACCACAAGAACAAGCACGCCGCCGGCTGGCAGGTCATCGCCCACAACGACGGCCGGATCGAATGGATCACGCCGACCGGACACAGCTATGTCAGCGAGCCCTTCGACTACCGTCCCGAACCATCCCCCCACCCGCACGACGGGGGGCATCGACACAAGCGGCCCCGGCAGCCCGCCCGCGCATCGATCCATGGGCGGCGCCCGGGCACGATGACTCCGTCGGAACCCACGATCACCCGCCACCGTTCTGAACCGGCCGCGGGTGATCGAGTTCGGGCATCTCCACGTCCGCACCGACACGCCGGGCCCTCAGCCGCGCGGCCGGCGCGCCGTCACCGCGTCGAGCAGTTCGTGCAGGCGCAGGGCCAACTGCACCTCGAGCGCCGTTCGGGTTCCCGCCAGATCGGCCCCATCAGCGCGGTGATCCGCTCCAGTCGCCGGGTAGAGCGTGTTGCGCCCGCCGGATCGATCACGACGACCGTCGTGGCCGCGTCGAGGTCGATGCGTCGTCGGTCCGCGATCACGGGAGGGATCTCCCTCGGCTCCCGACGGGTGCAGGTGGTTCCCTGGAGGAGGCGGCGGGGCCACCACGGCGAGGAGGATGTCGATGACGACCAGCACGGGCACCGTCTGCACGAGCGACGGCGTGGTCCTGCACGTGACCGACGAGGGCGCGGGCCCGCCCGGGGTCCTCGTGGCCGGTGACGGCGCCCCGGCCGCGAGCCGGGCCTTCCACTGCAAGGACCTGCACGACGCCCTGACCGGGCTCGGGCTCCACGAGGTGGTGCTGGTCGGCAGCTCCGGGCACGCGGCCAACTCCGACCAGGTCGAGGCGTTCAACAGCGCGCTCCTCGACTTCCTGGGTGAGCTGTGAGCGCGCCCGTCGACCGCGACGTCCTCGCAGAGATCGCCGCCCACGTTCCCGAGCAGCGAATCCTCCGCGACCCCGACGTCGTCTCCTCCCTGAGCCACGACGAGGCGGAGTGGGCGCCCGTCGGTGCCGCGCTCGCCGTCGTCCGGGTGACCTCGGCCGAGGAGACGCGGGAGGTCGTGGCGGCGTGCCACCGGCACGGCGTCCCGGTCGTCGCCCGCGGTGCGGGAACCGGGCTCTCCGGGGGCGCCAACGCCGTCGACGGCGGGATCGTCCTCGCGATGGACCGCATGAGCCGGATCGTCGAGATCGACCCCGTCGAGCGGCTCGCCGTCGTCGAGCCGGGAGTGGTCAACGACGATCTGCGTGCAGCCGCCGCGGCGCAGGGGCTGTGGTATCCGCCCGACCCCGCGAGCTCCCCCTGGTCGACGATCGGCGGCAACGTCGCCACGAACGCAGGCGGGCTCTGCTGCGTCAAGTACGGCGTGACCCGGGACTACGTCCTCGGGTTGCAGATGGCGACCGGCACCGGCGAGCTGGTCCGACTGGGCCGGCGGACCGCGAAGGGCGTGGCGGGCTACGACCTCGCCGGACTGGTCGTCGGATCCGAGGGGACGCTCGGCGTCGTCACCGAGGTCACGGTACGGCTGCGCCCGCTGCCCCCGCCCGCCATCACCGTGGTCGGGTACTTCGCGTCGGTCATCGACGCCGGCCGTGCCGTGGCCGCGAGCGCGGCGGCGGGCCTGACCCCGGCCGCGTTGGAGCTGGTCGACCGGCACTGCCTGCGCGCCGTCGACGCCTGGAAGAACATGGGGCTCTCGGTCGACGCCGACGTGGTGCTGCTCGCCCGCCTCGACGAACCGGGCCCGGCCGGGGAACAGGCGGCCGAGCGGATGCTCGCGTGCTTCGAGGGCGCAACCTGGGCGGCGCGGTCGACCGACGAGGCCGAGGCCGAGGCCCTGTTCGCGGCCCGCCGGCTCGCCTATCCAGCCCTGGAGCGGCTCGGCCCGGTGCTCACGGAGGACGTCTGCGTGCCGACCGCGCGGGTCCCGGAGATGCTCGCCCGCATCGAGGCGACTGCGGAGCGGCACCGCACCACGATCGCCAACATCGCGCACGCCGGCGACGGCAACCTGCACCCGCTGCTGATCACCGAACCCGGCGACGACGCCGCCCGGGTCCGCGCCCAGGCCGCGTTCGACGACATCGTCGCCGACGCGCTCGCGCTCGACGGCACCGTCACCGGCGAGCACGGCATCGGGCTCCTCAAGCGGGGCGGCCTCGTGGCCGAGCTCGAACCCGCGGTCCTCGACCTGCACCGGGCCGTCAAGCGCGCACTCGACCCGGCGGGGATCCTCAACCCCGGCAAGGTCATCGGAGGAGCTCCCGCCGCGGGCGTCCCCGGCTGATCACGCCGGTCCGGACCGCCCCGGCACCGCGTGTGGCTCGCTCGCCCTACGGCGTTTCCTCGTCACGAGCCGTTCCCCCGTCCGCGCTCGACGGTTCGGACAACAAGCCCAACGAGACCATCCACCGGGCTTGCGTGCGCTTTGTGAAGGAGAGCACACTGGCTTGATCTCCCACCACGGAGTTGATAATGGCACTGTCCGCTCCCGGGGACGTCCGACCCGTCGCCGAGATCTTCGCCCGCCGAACGGCGCCCGGGCGCGCACTCGCCCAGGACGCCGCACGAGTCGCCGCCGCCTGCCACGCCATGGCCGCCCGCCTGCACCGCGGTGGCAAGCTCCTCGTCTTCGGCATGGGCGCGGCGGCCACCGACGCCCAGCACGTCGCTGTGGAGTTCGTGCACCTGGTGATCGTCGGCAAGCGGGCGTTCCCGGCGCTGTCGCTCACCAACGACGTCTCCACCGTCACCGGCCTCATGGGCGACGAGGGTCCGCACGAGGTCTTCGCGCACCAGATCGGCCACCTGGCCCGGCCGGACGACATCGCGCTGGGCGTGTCCGACGACGATCGCTGCCCCGCGGTCCTGCGCGGCCTCGAGGTGGCCGCGTCGCGGGGGCTGCTGACGGTCGCGCTGGTCGGTGGCACCGGGGCGCTCGAGGGCCCCATCGCCACCAGCCCCGCCGTCGACCACGTGGTGCCCGCCCGCAGCGACGACCCACGGATCGTCAAGGAGCTGCAGGTCACCACCTACCACGTCCTGTGGGAGCTGGTGCACGTGTTCTTCGAGCAGCCCGGAGTGCTCGGTCCGGGCGTCGTGCGATGAGCGAGCTTGCGAGCGAATCATCAGCACAGCGCCCGCGCGAAGCGCCGGCCGAGCCTCGGCGAGGCCGAGCGATGAGCGAGCTTGCGAGCGAATCATCAGCACAGCGCCCGCGCGAAGCGCCGGCCGAGCCCCGGCGAGGCCGAGCGATGAGCAGTCCGCCGGAATGCCATGGGGACACCTGCATCACGTGCTCGGACGAAGCGCTGCCGTTCGTCGTCGTGCGGCTGCTCGACCACGACCTCGCGCTCGTCGACACCGGCGGCGGGGCCGAGGAGATCAGCATCGCGCTGGTCGAAGCGGACGTCGGCGACACGGTGCTGGTGCATGCGAAGGAAGCGATCGCCGTACTGACCCGATGAGCGGCCCGCACCGGAGAGGGGAGGACGAGATGGCCGGACCGGATCCGGGGATGCAGGCCCTCTACCCCTTCCTGTATGCCGAGACCTCCGACCTCGACGCGGTGCTGGAGCAGGCCCGCCGCTCCACCGAGGCCAAGGTCGAGGAGATCGTGCTGCTGCGGGAGCAGGTCGCCGAGCGCGACGGCGAGCGGCTGGTGGCCTGCGCACGGGCGATGGCCCATTCGTTCGACGCCGGTGGCCAGCTGTTGGCCTTCGGCAACGGCGGCAGCAGCACCGACTCGCGCAGGACCTCGCCGGTATGTTCCTGCACCCGGGCGGCGGCGCACGCGCGCTGCCCGCGCTGTCGCTGACCGCCGACATCGCCGTCGTCACCGCGCTGTCCAACGACGTCGGCTTCGACGTGGTGTTCGCCCGCCAGATCGCGGCGTTCGGCCGGGCCGGCGACATCGCCGTCGGGCTGTCCACGAGCGGCAACTCCGCGAACCTGATCCGAGCCTTCGAGGAGGCGTCCCGGCGCGGGATGGTCACGATCGGCCTGGCCGGCTACGACGGCGGCAAGATGGCCGAGACCGACACAATCGACCACCTCTTCGTGGTCCCGTCGGCATCGGTGCACCGCATCCAGGAGGCGCAGACCTCCGTCTACCACGTGCTGTGGGAACTCGTGCAGCACGAGCTCGGAGATCCGAAACGGGCCAGAGTGTCCAGCGCGGGGCGCTGACCGCCGAACGACAGTCGCCCCGCTGCGTGGACCGGAGGCAGTTCCGGCGGGTTCCGCCGCACGTCCTTTCCTGCGCCGATCTCCCGGTCGGCCAGCTCATCGTCCCCACGTATCGCCGAAGGCGGGTGTGCCATGACGGCACCGGAGACACCGGCAGCCCACACGGACGCAACACAGCCCGAACAGGAGGAGCCGGTCGTCCACATCCTCTGGACCAACGGCGGGTTGAGCTGCGACGGCGACTCCGTCGCGCTGACCGCCGCGACCCAGCCGAGCATCGAGGACATCGTGCTCGGCGCACTGCCGGGCCTTCCGAAGATCGCCGTGCACTGGCCGCTGATCGACTTCGAGTGCGGCCCGGAGCAGGGCGCTGACACGTTCATCGAGTGGTTCCACAAGGCCGACCGCGGCGAGCTCGAGCCGTTCGTGCTGGTCGTCGAGGGCTCCATCCCCAACGAGGCCATCAAGAAGGAGGGCTACTGGTGCGGGTTCGGCAACAACCCCGCCACCGGGCAGCCCATGACCACCAGCGAATGGCTGGACCGGCTGGCCCCGAAGGCCACCGCCGTGCTGGCGGTCGGCACGTGTGCCACGTACGGCGGCATCCACGCGATGGCCGGCAACCCGACCGGCGCGATGGGCGTGCGTGACTACCTCGGCTGGGACTGGAAGTCCAAGGCCGGCCTGCCGATCGTGAACGTCCCGGGCTGCCCGATCACACCCGACAACCTCTCCGAGACCATCCTCTACCTGCTCTACCAGGTGGCCGGGCAGGCCCCGATGATCCCGCTCGACGAGGCGGGCCGCCCGCAGTGGCTGTTCGGCAAGACCGTGCACGAGGGCTGCGACCGCGCCGGCTACTACGAGCAGGGCGAGTTCGCCACCGAGTACGGCTCCCGCTGTGCCTGGTGAAGCTGGGCTGCTGGGGCCCCGTCGTGAAGTGCAACGTCCCGAAGCGGGGCTGGATGAACGGCATCGGGGGTTTCCCGAACGTGGGCGGCATCTGCATCGGCTGCACGATGCCGGGCTTCCCCGACAAGTTCATGCCGTTCATGGACGAGCCGCCGGGCGCCAAGGTCTCGACGGCCGCGAGCGGGATGTACGGCAGCGTGATCCGGACGCTGCGCAAGACGACGATGAAGACGGCGGACGCCGAACCGAAGTGGCGCAAGCGGGGCCGGAGCCTGACCACGGGCTACAAGCCCGGCTGGTGAGCAGAGAGGCGTGACGAGAGCGATGACGACAACGGCGAGGCCGAGCACCGAGAACGAGCACGACCTGTCCCCCAACCTCACCGAGATGGCCTGGGATCCCATCACCCGGATCGTGGGCAGCCTCGGGATCTACACGAAGATCGACTTTGCGGCCAAGAAGGTGGCCGAGTGCTACAGCACCTCGTCGATCTTCCGCGGCTACTCGATCTTCATGAAGGGCAAGGACCCCCGCGACGCGCACTTCATCACCAGCCGGATCTGCGGCATCTGCGGTGACAACCACGCGACCTGTTCGGTCTACAACCAGAACATGGCCTACGGCGTGCGCCCGCCGCACATCGCCGAGTGGATGATCAACCTCGGCGAAGCCGCCGAGTACATGTTCGACCACAACATCTTCCAGGAGAACCTGGTCGGGGTGGACTACTGCGAGAAGATGGTCGCCGAGACCAACCCCGGTGTCCTGGATCTCGCCAACCGCACGGAGGCGCCGCACGCCGACGAGCACGGCTACAAGACCATCGGCGACATCATGCGGTCGCTCAACCCGCTCGAGGGCGAGTTCTACCGCGAGGCGCTGCAGGTCAGCCGCTACACCCGCGAGATGTTCTGCCTGATGGAGGGGCGCCACGTGCACCCCTCCACGCTGTACCCGGGCGGGATCGGCGCGGTGGCCACGATCCAGCTGTTCATGGACTACCTCACGCGGCTGATGAAGTACGTGGAGTTCATGAAGCGGGTCGTGCCTATGCACGACGACCTGTTCGACTTCTTCTACGAGGCCCTGCCCGGGTACGAGATGGTCGGGTACCGCCGCACGCTCCTGGGCTGCTGGGGCAGCCTGAACCACCCGGAGTACTGCGACTTCACCTACGAGAACATGGCCGACTGGGGCCGCAAGATGTTCGTGACGCCCGGCGTGGTGGTGGACGGGAAGCTCATCACCACCAACCTGGTGGACATCAACCTGGGCATCCGGATCCTGCTCGGCTCCTCGTTCTACGAGGACTGGGAGGGCAAGGAGACCTTCGTCAGCCACGACCCCCTCGGCAACCCGGTGGACTCCCGGCACCCGTGGAACCAGCACACGATCCCCCGGCCGCAGAAGCGCGACTTCGACGACAAGTACAGCTGGGTGATGTCGCCACGCTGGTTCGACGGGAAGGACCACCTGCCACTGGACACGGGTGGTGGGCCGATCGCCCGGCTGTGGACCACGGCGCTGGCCGGCCTCGTCGACCACGACTACATCAAGGCCACGGGACACAGCGTGGTGATCAACCTGCCGCGCACCGCTGAAGCCCGAGAAGAGCTTCGAGTGGAAGATCCCGCAGTGGTCCAACGCGCTCGAGCGCAACCGGGCCCGGACCTACTTCCAGGCGTATGCGGCGGCGTCGGCGCTGTACTTCGTGGAGCAGGCTCTGGTGGAGCTGCGCGCGGGCAACACCAAGACCTGGGAGAGCTTCACGGTGCCCAAGGACGCGGTGAGCTGCGGGTTCACCGAGGCCGTCCGCGGCGTGCTCTCGCACCACATGGTGATCCGGAACGGCAAGATCGCCAAACTACCACCCCTACCCGCCGACGCCGTGGAACGGCAGCGTCCGCGACTCCTACGGCACGCCCGGTCCGTACGAGGACGCCGTCCAGAACACACCGATCTTCGAGGAGAACTCGCCGGACAACTTCAAGGGCATCGACATCATGCGCGCGTTGCGCAGCTTCGACCCCTGCCTGCCCTGCGGCGTGCACATGTACGTCGGCGGCGGGAACACGGTCAAACGGATGCACCCGCCGACCATGATGAACAACGGGATCTGACGGCATGCCCGGCGCAGGGCCTCCCGGGAGCCCGAACCCCCGGGAGGCCGGGGCCCGCATCGAGCAGCTGCTCGAGGAGTTCCGCTCGGCGGCGCCGCCCGAGGTGACCGACCGCGCGGAGGAGCTGGTGGCGTTGCTCGTCGAGCTCTACGGCGCGGGCCTGGAACGCATCGTCGGGCTCCTCGCAGAGGAGCCCGACGGGGAGGACGTGCTGCGGCGGCTCGCGGGCGACGACCTCGTCGCCGGCCTGCTGGTGCTGCACGACCTCCATCCCGACGACACCGAGACGCGGGTGCTCGCCGCGCTGGACCAGGTGCGGCCCTACCTCGGCTCGCACGCCGGCGGCGTCGAGTACCTCGGCATCGACGACGACGCCGCGCACGGGATCACGGTGCGGCTGCGCCTGCAGGGCAGCTGCGACGGCTGCCCGTCGTCGCTGGTCACCGTGAAGATGGCGATCGAGGGGGCCATCGAGGCGGCGGCGCCGGAGGTCGCCCGGGTGGAGGTCGAGGGCGTCACCGCGGAGCAGCCCGGCCCGCACCGGTCCGCAGCTCCTCGAGCTGGCACCACCGCCCCCGCGCCCGGACGGCGAGTGGTCGGCGCTGGGCGCCCCGCTCGTGCTCGACGACGGGGAGTCGACCTCCATCGTGCTCGAGGGCACCGGGATCGCGCTGTGCCGCGTCGCCGGGCGGCTCTACGCCTACCTCGACCGGTGCCCGCGCTGCGCGTCCGGCATCGGCGGGGCGGGCGTGGCGGACGGCTCGCTCGGCTGCCCCGGCTGCGGGGAGCGCTTCGACGTGCGGCTCGCCGGCCGCGGCAGCGAGGAGGGGCTGCACCTGGACCCGCTCCCGCTGCTCGGCGACGCGGACGCGGTGCGGATCGCGGTGTCCAGCGGGGCCGTGCGATGAACACCGGGCTGCGGAGGTTCGTCCCGTCCGCTCGGGAGCGGCGACGGTCGCGCGCTCCGGACGCCACCGCGACCCCGGATCAGGTCGCGCAGGCTCCGCGCGCCCCGGTGGCCCAGCGGTGCGAGCTGTGCGGCACTCCGTGCGGTCCGGAGGGCACGGTCGCGAGCCCGGGCCACGGGCACGTGGTGGACCTGGAGCACCGGTCGATCCGCTGCGTCTGCCGCCCCTGCTACCTGCTGTTCACGCAGCGCGGGGCCGCGGGCGGGCGCTATCAGGCGGTGCCGGAACGGTTCGTGCACGTCCCCTCCCCCGAGCTGACCCCGGTGCGGTGGGACGCGGTGCAGATCCCGGTCCGCATCGCGTTCCTGTTCCGCAGCTCCGGCACGGCGGAGGACGCGGACGCCGAGGAGTGGGTGGCCTTCTACCCGAGCCCGGCCGGGGCCACCCAGTCGCTGCTCGAGCTCGACAGCTGGGGCGACGTGGTGGCCGCGAACCCGGTGTTCGTCACGGCGGAGCCGGACGTCGAGGCGGTGCTCGTGCAGCGCACCGGGGACGGCTTCGAGGCGTTCGTCGTCCCGATCACCGCCTGCTACGAGCTGGTGGCGCGGGTGCGGATGCACTGGCAGGGCTTCGACGGCGGGGAGGAAGCCCACGCCCAGATCGCCGGGTTCTTCGCGGCCCTGCGGGAGCGGTCGGAGCCCGCCGATGAGTGAGCTGGCGATCACTTGTGTCGACGTGCGACCCGATCTGTACGCGGCCGCACCGACGATGGTGTTCCGGCTGCGGGTGACCGAGTCCACCGGCGTCCGGGTGCACGCGATCGCACTGCGCTGCCAGATCCGCATCGAACCCGCCCGGCGCCGCTACGACGCCGGCGAGGCCGAGCGGCTGCTGGAGCTGTTCGGCGAGACCCCGCAGTGGGGCGACAGCCTCAAGCCGATGCAGTTCGCCTCCGTCGGGGTGATGGTGGCGAGCTTCGCCGGGCAGACCGAGGTCGACGTGCCGGTGGCGTACACGTACGACTTCGAGGTCGGCACGGCGAAGTACTTCCACGGCCTGGCCGGTGGCGAGATCCCGATGCTGCTGCTGTTCAGCGGCACCGCCTTCCGCCGCACCGACGATGGTGGGTTCGAGGTCGAGCAGGTGCCCTGGAGCCTCGAGGCCCGCTACCGGGTGCCGGTGACGGTGTGGCGGGACCTCATGGACCGCTTCTTCCCGAACAGCGGCTGGATCCGGCTGCGCAGCGACACGATCGACGCGCTGCAGCGATACAAGGCCGGCAAGGCGCTGCCCACGTGGGAGGACGCCTTCGCGGCGCTGCTCAAGCAGGCCGGGGAGTACCCACCATGACCGCCGACGCGACCCCGACCGCCACCGGGCCCGGCCTCTTCGACCCCGCCCTGCGGGTGGCCGACGCGGTGCTGTTCGAGGGCTACCTGCTCTACCCGTACCGCGCGCCCGCCGCGAAGAACCAGGTGCGCTGGCAGTTCGAGGTGCTCATGCCGCCGAGCTGGACCGACGGCGGGGAACCTTCGGCGCACCAGACCGAGTGCCTGCTCGAGCCCGACGGCGACGGCGCGGTGCTGCACCTGCGGGTGCGGTTCCTGCACGTGCAGACGAAGAGCCTCGAGCGCGCCGACGGGGGGCCGGCTTCACCCCGGTGCCCGAGCTGACGGTCGACGGCGAGCGCCTGTTCGGATGGGACGAGGCCGTGGAGACCGAGTTCGACACCGCCGTTGCGGTGGCCGAGCTGGTCGGGCAGGAGCGCGCCGTGCCGTTCCGGATCGCGGCGGAACGACTGGAGGAGCCCCTTCGCGACGCGTCCGGGACGACGGTCGGCCGGATCGTGCGGGAGCGGCGGCAGCTCGACGGCGTGCTGCACCTGTCCCCCCGGCCCCTCCCGGGTCCCTACGTGCTGCGGGTGCACGCCCGGGTGGAGAACGCGTCGGCCGAGCCGGTCGGGTCGCGGGAGGAGGCGCTGCGCCGCGCGCTGGTGGCGGCGCACACCGTGCTGGCGGTGACCGGCGGCGAGTTCCTCTCGCTGCTGGAGCCCCCGGAGTGGGCCAGGCCGATCGTGGCGGGGTGCGAGAACGTCGGCGTCTGGCCCGTGCTGGTCGGCGACCGGGATCGGCGCGACGTCCTGCTCGCCTCCCCGATCATCCTCTACGACCACCCGGAGATCGCGCCGGAGAGCCCGGGCGAGCTCTTCGACGGGCTGGAGAACGACGAGATCCTCTCGCTGCGCACGATGGTGCTCACCGACGAGGAGAAGCGCGAGGCCAGGGCCACCGACCCGCGCGCCGCGGCGATCATCGACCGGGTCGACGGCATGCCCCAGGAGGTGCTGGACCGGCTGCACGGCGCGATCCGGTACCTGCCCGGCGTCGCCCCGCACCCGCGGTCCGCCACGACATCGGGGGCGGGGTCGGACGACCCGGCCGAGCTGGCACCGTGGTGGGACCCGGGCTCGGACGCGTCGGTGTCCCCGGAGACCGACTCGGTGATCGTGGCCGGCGTGCCGGTCGCCCGCGGCAGCCGGGTCGTGCTCCGGCCCCGGGGCAACCGGACCGACGCCCAGGACATGTTCCTCGACGGCAGCGTCGCCACCGTCGCGGCCGTGCTGTGCAACGTCGACGACGAGTGGCACCTCGCCGTCACACCGGACGACGACCCGGACGCGGCCGAGGTGATGCTCGCCCACGGCCGCTACCTCTACTTCTCCCCCGACGAGGTCGAGCCGGTGGAGGTGGGACCGTGCCGATGATCGTCGCGGGCGTGGGCAACGTCTTCCTCGGGGACGACGGCTTCGGCGTCGAGGTGGTGCGCCGCCTGGCGCAGGAGCCGCAGCCCGACGGCGTGCAGGTCGCCGACTTCGGCATCCGCGGCCTGCACCTGGCCTACGAGCTGCTCGAGGGCTACGACAGCACGATCCTGGTGGACGCCACCCCCCGCGGTGGCACGCCGGGCGAGGTCTACGTCGTGGAGGTCGGCGCCGAGCACGTTCCCCCGGTGCCCTCCTCGGACGAGCTCGTCGAGCGGGGCGCCGTCCTCGACGCGCACGCCATGGCACCCGCGGAGGTGCTCGCGCTGCTGGAGATGCTGGGGGGCACGCCGGGACGGGTGCTGGTCCTGGGCTGCGAGCCCGCCGTGGTGGAGGAGCGCATGGGGCTGTCCGAGCCCGTCGCCGCTGCGGTGGACGTCGCGCTCGGCGAGCTGCGCCGCCTGATCGGCGAGGAGCTCACCTCCCACCCCGCCGCCACCGTTCGGGAAGGGAGGTGAAGAACGTGCGCAAGCTGGTCGTGTTGGCACTGATGGGTGCCGTCGCCGTGGCAGTGGCCAAGACCCTCCCGGACATCAACCGTTACCGCAGGATCCGCGATATGTGAGGGACGCACCCGCGGAAGAGCTGTCCGTCCTCGCAGGAACCGAGTCGGAAGAAGGTGGCGGCATGTGCCTCGGGATACCGGGAGAAGTCGTCGAGATCCACGTCGATCGGGCCGACCTGGCCACGGTGGACGTCAGCGGCGTGAAGCGCGCGATCAACATCGGCCTGCTCGAGGACGGCGAGGTCGGCCCTGGTGACTGGGTGCTGATCCACGTCGGCTTCGCCATGTCGAAGATCGACGAGGCGGAGGCGAAGGCCGCGCTGGACTTCCTGGAGAGCATCGGGCAGGCCTACGAGGACGAGATGGCCGCCCTGCTCGAATCGCAGATCGAGTAGGAGGGCGTCGGGATGCGTTTCGTCGACGAGTTCCGGGACGCGGCCAAGGCACGGGCGCTGGCCGCGCAGATCGCCGCCCTGTGCGAACCCGGCCGCCACTACAAGTTCATGGAGGTGTGCGGCGGGCACACGCACACCATCGACAAGCACGGGCTGGAGGACTACCTGCCCGAGACGGTCACGCTCGTGCACGGCCCCGGCTGCCCGGTGTTCGTGATCCCGATGGGCCGGGTGGACGCGGCATCGCCATCGCCGAGCGACCCGACGTCATCATGACCACGTTCGGCGACATGATGCGGGTGCCTGGCTCGCGGGGGTCGTTCCTCGACTCGAACGCCGCGGGCGCCGACATCCGGATGGTCTACTCGCCGCTGGACTCGCTCAAGATCGCCCGGCAGAACCCGGACAAGCGGGTGGTGTTCATGGCGATCGGGTTCGAGACCACGGCCCCGTCCACCGCCATGACGGTGCTGCGGGCGGCCGCCGAGGGGATCGAGAACTTCTCGATCTTCTGCAACCACGTCACGATCATCCCCGCCATCAAGGCGATCCTCGACTCGCCGGACCTGCGGCTGGACGGGTTCGTCGGACCGGGGCACGTCTCCACGGTGATCGGCTGCCGACCGTACGAGTTCATCGCCCGCGACCACGGGAAGCCGCTGGTGTGCGCGGGCTTCGAGCCGCTGGACATCCTGCAGTCGGTGTACCAGCTGCTGCTCCAGCTCGCCCAGGGCCGGTGCGAGGTGGAGAACCAGTACAGCCGGGTGGTGCCGTGGGAGGGCAACCTCAAGGCGCTGCGGGCCATCGGCGAGACGATGGAGCTGCGGCCGTACTTCGAGTGGCGCGGGCTGGCCTTCATCTCGCACTCGGCGCTGCAGGTGCGGCCGGCGTACAGCGCGTTCGACGCCGAACGGATCTTCGACGTGCCCGGCGTCCGGGTGGCCGACCCGAAGGCCTGCCAGTGCGGCGAGGTGCTCAAGGGCGTGCTCAAGCCCTGGGAGTGCAAGGTCTTCGGCACCGCCTGCACGCCGGAGACGCCGATCGGCACCTGCATGGTGTCGTCGGAGGGCGCGTGCGCCGCGTACTACAACTTCGGCCGGTTCAGCCGCGAACGGGTGCGCCGAGCGACGGCCCTCCCGACGCCGTCGGTGCGGGCGACGGGCCGATGACCGGGCAGATCACCGGCGCGCAGGCGGGCCGGGAGCAGCAGGTCCTGGACCGGATCGACAAGGCGCGCCGGCGCAAGGCGAAGATCCGTGAGGAGCGGATCACGATGGCGCACGGGGCGGGCGGCAAGGCCACGCACACCCTGATCGAGGCGCTGTTCCTCGACGCGTTCCGCAACCCGGTCCTCGAGCGGCTGGAGGACCAGGCCGTCTTCCCCGCCGCGGGCGGCCGCCTCGCGCTCACCACCGACTCCTACGTCGTCTCGCCGCTGTTCTTCCCCGGGGGTGACATCGGTGAGCTCGCGGTGAACGGCACCGTCAACGACCTCGCGATGTCCGGGGCGCGGCCGTTGCACCTGTCCGCGGGGTTCATCCTCGAGGAGGGCTTCCCGGTGGCGGACCTGCAGCGGATCGTCGCGTCGATGGCCGCGGCCGCCAAGGCGGCAGGGGTCACCATCGTCACCGGGGACACCAAAGTGGTGCAGCGGGGCAAGGCCGACGGCTGCTACATCAACACCGCCGGTGTCGGCGTGCTGGAGCGCGACGTCACGCTCGGCGCGGACCAGGCGCGCCTCGGGGACGCCGTGCTGGTGTCCGGCCCGATCGGCGACCACGGCGTGACGATCATGCTGGCCCGCGGGGAGCTCGATATCAGCTCCGACATCACCTCCGACACCGCACCGCTGGCCGGCCTGGTCGACGCCCTGCTGACGGGCACCGACGGCGTCCGCTGCCTGCGCGACGCCACCCGCGGCGGGGTGGCCACGATCCTCAACGAGGCCGCCGCGGCGTCCGAGGTGGCGGTCGTGGTGGACGAGGCCGCCGTCCCGATGCGGGCCGAGGTCCGCGGCGCGTCGGAGATCCTGGGCATCGACCCGCTCTACGTGGCGTGCGAAGGCCGGATGGTCGTCGTCGTGGACGGGACGCGGGCCGAGGCCGCGCTGGCCGCGCTGCAGGCGCACCCGCTGGGTGCCGGCGCGGCGATCATCGGGGAGGTCAAGGCCGACCCCCCGACCCTGGTGCTGCTGCGCACCGAGTTCGGCGGCACCCGCATCGTCGACATGTTGATCGGCGACCCACTGCCCCGTATCTGCTAGCCGGAATCCGTCAGGAGGACGCGATGAGCATCCCAGGCCCCCCGCAACAGGAAGCGCAGGGCGTGACTCCTCCCTATGAGAAGGAGGAGCCGGCGATCCAGGAGAACCCGATCAGCAGGTCGTCGGGCGACTCCGCGGAGACGCCGCCCGAGAACGAGGTCTCCAGCACCGGCAACCCGGGCCGGGTGGTGTCCGACGAGGAGCGGGACGGCATGGGCGACACCGACATGGCGCCCGAACCCGCGCTCGGCGTCGGCGAGCACCTGACCACGGCGGGCGAGGACCGGTCCGGGCAGGACGCCGGCGAGGAGGGCCGCAAGGGCGAGTCGGGCCGTCCGCACGGCAAGGAGCCGGACGAAAGCGGGATCTCGCAGCAGCCCGACGAGACCGACAGCCCGGTGGCGGGCGAGCCGGGCGACCAGGGCGGCTGACCGGCACCACGCACGCCCGGTACGGCAGCAAGGTGGGGATGCAGCAAGGTGGCAATACTGTCACTGGACAGCAGCATTGCCACCTTGCTGCCATTCCCTCACGCGTGCGTCGCGGCGGCGATCGCTGCCTGGCCCAGGCTGATGCCGCCGTCGTTGGTGGGCACCCGGGAGTGCACCAGCACCGCGAAGCCGGCGGCCTCCAGGGCGTCGACCGCGCTCGTGAGCAGCAGCACGTTCTGCCACACCCCGCCGGACAGTGCGACCGTGGTGGTCCCGGTGACCTCCCGGGCGCGCCGGCACCCCGCGACGACGGCTGCGGTGAGCCCGTTGTGGAACCGGGCGGCGACGGTCCCGGTGGCCACGCCCGCGACGACGTCGTCGGCGACACCGCGGACGAGGTCGGAGCCCAGTACGCGGAACGGGTCCTCGCCCACCAGGCGTGCTGGGTAGCTCCCGCGGTGGGCGCGGTCGGCCCGCTGCTCCAGCTCCACGGCCGCCTGGCCCTCGTAGTTCACCGCGTCCCGCACACCGAGGATCGCCGACGCGGCGTCGAAGAGCCGGCCCGCGCTCGACGTCAGCGGCGAGTTCAGGCCGCTGCGCGCCATGGCGGCGACCGGCGCCCACCGCTCGCTGTTGCGCCGGGCCACGTCGAGGCCGTCGGGCAGCCCCTCGGGGTACGCCGCGCCGAGGTAGGCCGCCGCCATCCGCCAGGGCTGCCGGATCGCGGCGGCCCCGCCCGGCATCGGCACCGGGTCCAGGTGCCCGAGGCGCCGGTGGCCGACGAGGTCGGCGAGCAGGAATTCCCCGCCCCAGATCGTGCCGTCGGTGCCGTATCCCAGGCCGTCGAGCGCCACACCGATCACGGGCCCGGTCACGCCGTTGTCGGCCAGGCAGGACGCGACGTGCGCGTGGTGGTGCTGGACCCCCACCAGCTCCACGCCGTCGAGCTCGCGGGCGTACTTCGTGGACAGGTAGTCGGGGTGCAGGTCGTGCGCCACGACCTCGGGGACGATGTCGAACAGCCGCCGGAAGTGCGCGATCCCCTCGGTGAACGACCGGTAGGTCTCGTAGTTCTCCAGGTCGCCGATGTGGTGGGAGACGAAGGCGTGGCGGTCGCGCGCCAGGCAGAAGGTGTTCTTCAGCTCCGCCCCGCAGGCGAGCACGGGGCGGTGCGCCGGCGACGGCAACGGCAGCGGATGCGGCACGTACCCGCGGGAGCGGCGCAGCGGGTACTCCCGGCCCCGGAAGAGGCGGACCACCGAGTCGTCGGTGCGGGTGTGGATCGGCCGGTCGTGGGTGAGCGTCGCGTCGACGATCCCGCCGAGCCGCGCGGCCGCGTCGGTGTCGGTGTAGGCGATCGGCTCGTCGGAGACGTTGCCGCTGGTGAGGACGAACGGGCGGCCGAGCGCGGCGGCGAGCAGGGTGTGCAGCGGCGTGTATGGCAGCACCAGGCCGAGTGAGGCGTTGCCGGGGGCCACCGCCTGCGCCACCGCGGCGTCCGCGCGCCGGGGCAGCAGGACGATGGGGCGGCGCGCGCTCGTCAGCACGGACTCCGCGGCCGCGTCCACCGCGCAGAGCCGACGGGCCGCGTCGAGGTCGGGCACCATCACCGCGAACGGCTTGTCCTCCCGGTGCTTGCGGGCACGCAGCGCCGCCACCGCCCCCTCGCAGGTGGCGTCGGCCGCGACGTGGAACCCGCCGAGCCCCTTGACGGCGAGCACCGCCCCCGAGGTGAGGAGCGCGGCCGCGCCGGCGACCGGGTCACCGTCGCGCGGGCCGCCGTCGGCGTCGAGCAGCCGCAGCGCGGGCCCGCACGCGGGGCAGCAGATGGGCTGCGCGTGGAACCGGCGGTCGGCCGGGTCGGAGTACTCCGCCGCGCAGGCGGCGCACATCGGGAAGCCGGCCATCGTGGTGGCCGGGCGGTCGTAGGGGACGTCGGTGACGATCGTGAACCGGGGCCCGCAGTGGGTGCAGCTGAGGAACGGGTGCCCGTGGCGCCGGTCGTCCGGGTCGGCGAGCTCGGCGAGGCAGGCGGCGCAGGTGGCGGTGTCCGGGGAGACGAGGGTGTGCCTCGCCGGGCCGGCCCGGCTGGCCACGATGGTGAAGGCCCGGTCGCCCCGCGGGGTGCACTCCTCGGCGGTGACCCGCTCGATCACGGCCAGCGGCGGGGCGTCCCGCCGCAGTGCGTGCTGGAACTCCCCGACCGCCGCCGCGTCGCCCTCCACCTCGACGAACACGCCCTCGGAGTCGTTGCCGACCAGCCCGCCGAGGTCCAGGCGCATGGCCAGGGAGTGGGCGAACGGACGGAACCCGACGCCCTGCACCACCCCCTCGACGCGGATCCGGGCCCGGACGACGGTCATGGCGGGACGCCCGTCATCGCAGGTCACGCTGCGCGCGCAGCCACGCGTACCAGGCGTCCAGCCCGTCGCCGCGGGTCGCCGAGAGCTGCAACACCTCCAGGTCGGGGTTCACCTGCATCGCGTAGTCGACGCACCGCGCCACGTCGAAGTCGACGTAGGGCAGCAGGTCGACCTTGTTGAGGACGAGCACCCCGCCGGCCCGGAACATGTGCGGGTACTTCAGCGGCTTGTCGGCACCCTCGGTCACGGACATGATCACGACCTTGGCGCGCTCCCCCAGGTCGAACAGCGCCGGGCACACCAGGTTGCCGACGTTCTCGATCATGACGACGGAGCGGTCGACCGGCTGCAGCACCCGCAGCCCGCGCTCGAGCATCTCGGCGTCCAGGTGGCACCCGCTGCCGGTGTTGATCTGCACGGCCGGGCATCCGGTGCCCTCGATCCGCGCCGCGTCGAGCAGCGCAAGTCGTTCTTGGCGAGGATGTCCTGCTCGAGCGTGATCACGCGCGAGGGTGCGGGGTCGTGGTCGTGGTCGTGGTCGTGTTCGTGGTGATGGTGCTCGCCGTCCACCCGGGTCCCGGCGCCGGAGCACCCGCAGGTCGCGCACACGTCAGTCCCCGATCTCGAGCTGTTTGATCTTCAGCTGCCGACCGCCCGTGATCTCGAGGTTCGCGCTGCCGCACGGGCACAGGGCGATCTCGTCGGGCAGTTCGATCTCGTCCCCGCAGTCCCGGCAGCGGGCGCGTCCCGGCGTGTCGACGATGTCGAGCCGCGCGCCTTCACAGGGGGTGCCGTGGGCGCACAGCTCGAAGCAGAAGCGGACCGAGTCGGGCACGACGCCGGACAACCGGCCGATCTCCAACGTCAGGGAGCGCACCGGCGTGCTGCCCACGTGTTCGGACACGGCGGCGATCACGCTCTCGGTGATGGACAGCTCGTGCATGGCAGGCACCGTCCTCGCTGACCCACCCATCAACGCACCCGGCGGGCACCCTGTCAACGATCAGCAACTGACAGCGGACGGGCGACCGAGCGCTACCGGGAGCGCGACCCGAGCGCGCTCGGCATCGTGATGCCGTACTCCCGGACCTTCCGGTAGATCGTTGCGCGCGAGGTGCCGAGCAGGCGTGCGGCCTCGGCCTTGTTGCCGTCGGTGTCGAGCAGGGCGTCGACGATGGCGTCGCACTCGATCGCCTCGAGCGGTGTGAGCACCCGGCGGGTGCCGGCCCGGCAGTCCGGCGGCAGGTCCCGCACCTCGATGACGCCGGACCGCCGCTTGCTCACGACCTTGCGCAGCACGGCGTAGAGCTGCTCGACGTTGCCGGGCCAGCGGTTGTGCATGAGCAGGCGCATCGCCTCGGGCGAGCACGTCAGCTCCGAGCCGCGGGTCAGGCGGGCCAGCAGGTGCGCCACCAGCTCGGCGACGTCCTCGACGTGGTGGCGCAGCGGCGGCACCTCCACGGTGCGCGGGAAGGACGACAGCAGCCGGTCGAGGCGGTCGTCGATGTCGCGGACGCCGCGGGTCAGGGTCGCGACCACCCAGGGGCGGTCGGGAGCGGTGGACTCGCGGTGCGGCTCGAGCACGTCGGCCAGCGCCTGTATCCCCTCCGGCGGGAGCCGCTCGACGTGCTGCAGGACGAGCGAGCCGCCCCCGGCGTCGAGCTCCTCGGCGACCTCGGTGATCCACCGTGGTCCGTAGCCGTCGGCGTCGAGGACCCGCAGGTGCGCGGCGGGCGCGAGGCTCTGGTGGGTGGCGCGGGCGAGGGTCGTCTTGCCGCAGCCGGGCTCGCCCTCGAGGACGAGCCACTCCCGGGTGCGGAAGTGCCGGTCGACGGCTTGGCAGCTCTTGGTCCACAGGGCCCCCGACCCCACCGCCGCGGAAAGGGCACGTCGCTGCGGGGCCGGGGCCGGCGGCAGGCTGCGCGCGCCGACCAGCTGCACGTGCAGGACGCCACCGGTGATCGCGCCGTCCCGGAAGCTCGGCCGGCACTGCACGCGGGCGGTGAGGCCGCTCGGCAGGTCCACCATGAGCTGGTAGCGGCGACCGGAGCTCAGCGCCTCGGCCGCTTGGGCGAGCAGCGGAGCCTGATCGGCCGGGTCGAGCACGGCCCGCGCCCGGTCGTTCATCATCAGCAAGTCGTCGCTGAGTGCGAACACCGCTCCCCGGTTGCGCCGGCACGCGGCCAGGTAGTCGTGCATCAGGGCAACCTCACGCCTGCCGGACTGCTCGAGCAGCGTCTCCTCGACGCGGCGGGCGATGATCGACGCCGCGGTGCTCAACGTCATGCCCGCGTCGCGCCGCCAGCAGGTGAGGTCGATGACGCCGAGCACCGTGCCGCGCACCGGGTGCCGGATCGGGACACCGGCGCACGCCAGGTCCTCGAGGTGCTCGACGTAGTGCTCGTGGCCGAAGACCTGGGCGGGGCCCCCGCCCTCGAGCGCGGTGCCGATGCCGTTGGTGCCGACGGCCGACTCCGCGTAGCTGAATCCCGGCGCCAGGCTGACCCGGTCGAGGTGCTGGTCGAGCGCCGAGTCACCGGTGCAGCGCAGGAGCACCACGCCGTCGGCGTCGCACAGGATCAGGCTCACCGGCTCGGTGGCGAACTGGTCGGCGACGTCGTGCACGACCGGTCGGGCGGCGCGCACGAGCAGCGTGTCCTCGTCGAGGTCGCACTCGTAGGGCAGCTCGATGTGATCGGTGGGCACGCTCCACAGCCGGGACCTGGTCCAGGACGCCAGGATCGGTTCCCGGACGCTTCCCGGCGCCACCGGCTCGTCGACCAGGAACGCCGTGCGGGCCTGCGCGACCTCGGCCGAGCCCGCGTGGACCGGCAGCGATCCGCCGGCCTGCCGCTCGTCGCCGCGGCCTGCCGGGCTCGTCCATCGGTGTCCGGACTCGGTCAACGACCTGCCTCCTCGGGACGTCCTCGGTCCGCGGCGGCGCGCACGGCCCCGCAGCTCCGAGAATAGATGCAGACGGGCCGCGCACTATCTCATATTGAGACCACCGGGCATCTGCCGGAGCGGTGTGATCCGGGACACGAGGCGAGCGACGCTCGGGCCCGTCCTGTGCCGTCCGCCTCGGGTCCACTCCGGAGCCCGCGACGCCCGCGTCCGTCCCGGCTCCCGGATGCGGGCGACGACGGCACTCCACCGGGGCTCGCCCCGTCCACCACCACCGTGAGGAGACGACGTGAGTCGGCAGAGTCTGGCGAAGGCTCACCAGAAGATCCAGGAGCTGGCCTGGGAGCCGCAGTACCACGAGCCGTACATGAAGTACGGCACCGACTACACCTTCCGGAAGGCCGCCAAGAAGGACCCGCTCAAGCAGGTGCTGCGGTCGTACTTCCCGATGCAGGAGGAGAAGGACCACCGCGTCTACGGGGCCCAGGACGGCGCCATCCGCGGGAACATGTTCCGCCAGGTCCAGGAGCGCTGGCTGGAATGGCAGAAGCTGTTCCTGTCGATCATCCCGCTGCCCGAGATCTCCGCGGCGCGCTCGATGCCGATGCTGTTCCACGTGGTGCCCAACCCGGAGCTGCACAACGGGCAGGCCATCCAGATGATCGACGAGGTCCGGCACTCGACGATCCAGCAGAACCTCAAGCGCCTGTACATGAACAACTACATCGACCCGGCGGGCTTCAACAACAGCCTGCGCAACTTCCAGAGCGACTACTGCGGCACCATCGGCCGTCAGTTCGCCGAGGGGTTCATCACCGGGGACGCGATCACCGCGGCGAGCGTCTACCTCACCATCGTGGCCGAGACCGCGTTCACGAACACGCTGTTCGTGGCCATGCCGGCCGAGGCCGCGGCCAACGGCGACTACCTGCTGCCCACCGTGTTCCACTCGGTGCAGTCCGACGAGTCGCGGCACATCTCCAACGGCTACGCCACGCTGCTGATGGCGCTGTCGGACGAGGACAACCGCCAGCTGCTCGAGCGCGACCTGCGCTACGCGTGGTGGAACAACCACCGCGTGGTGGACGCCGCGATCGGCACCTTCATCGAGTACGGCACGAAGGACCGGCGCAAGGACCGCGAGTCCTACGCCGAGATGTGGCGCCGCTGGATCTACGACGACTACTACCGGTCCTACCTTGTGCCGCTGGAGAAGTACGGCCTGGTGATCCCGCACGACCTGATCGAGGAGTCCTGGAAGCAGATCTGGGAGAAGGGCTACGTCCACGAGGTCGCGCAGTTCTTCGCCACCGGTTGGCTCGCCAACTACTGGCGCATCGACGCGATGACCGACGAGGACTTCGAGTGGTTCGAGTACAAGTACCCGGGCTGGTACGACAAGTACGGGAAGTGGTGGGAGAACTACGGCCGGCTGGCCACGCCCAACGGCCACAACCCGATCGTCTTCGAGGACGTGGACTACGTCTACCCGAACCGCTGCTGGACCTGCATGGTCCCGTGCCTGGTGCGCGAGGACATGGTCACGGCCGAGGTCGACGGCGTGCACCGCACCTACTGCCACGCGATGTGCCGGTGGACCGACGTCGAGGCGTTCCGGCCGGTGTACCAGGGCCGCGAGACCCCGAACATGGGCCGGCTGGTGGGCCACCGGGAGTGGGAGACGCTCTACCACGGGTGGAACTGGGCCGACGTCGTGTCCGACATGGGCTTCGTGCGCGACGACGGCAGGACGATGACCGCGCAGCCGCACCTGGACCTGGACCCGAAGAAGATGTGGACGCTCGACCACCTGCGGCGGTGCCCGCCGTTGCAGAGCCCGGACGTCCTGTTCAACGAGCTGAGCGACGCCGACCGCGCCGCCTTCGTGGAGAACTACCGCAAGCAGGGCCCCGCCGGGCGCCCCGCACCCGCTGACGCCTGAGCGCGGGCCAGGCGAAGGGGGAGGTCCCGCCCGGTCGGGCAGGCCCTCCCCCTGCCCGGCCCTGCCCTCCTCCGCTCGATCACCGGCACCGGTCCGCCGGAGCCTCAGGAACGAAGGGTGGATCCGTTGGGTGACAAGCACGTGGTGCGCTTCGAGCCGGTCGGCATCGAGATCGAGGTCGACGAGAGCCAGACGATCCTGCGCGCCGCCGCCGAGCAGGGCGTGCAGCTCATGCACGGCTGCAAGGAGGGCCAGTGCGCGGCCTGCAAGTCCTTTGTGCTCGAGGGTGAGGACATCGAGCTCGACAGGTACTCGACCTTCGCGCTCCCGGACTACGAGAAGGAGGAGGGCTCGACGCTGCTGTGCCGGGCGCACGCGTACGAGGACCTGGTGATCGAGCTCCTCAACTACGACGAGGAGATCATCCGGTCGGGGCTGCCGCTGCGGAAGGGCGTCGTCGAGGTCGTCGCGAACGACGCCGTCACGCACGACATGCGCCACCTCGTGGTGCAGCTCGTGGAACCGGAGGAGATCAAGTTCTTCCCGGGCCAGTACCTCGACTTCACGGTTCCCGGCTCCGGGGAGAGCCGCTCGTTCTCGATGGCCAACACCCCGAACCGGGACGGCCGGTTCGAGTTCGTCATCAAGATCTACCCCGGTGGCGTGTTCTCGGAGTTCCTGTCCGAGCGCGTGCACGCCGGCGACCGGCTGGAGGTGGAGGGCCCGTTCGGCACCTTCACCCTGCGGGAGAGCCGGGTCTCGGATCTGATCTTCGTCGGGGGCGGCGCCGGGATGGCCCCGGTGCTCGGGTTGCTGCGGTCGATGGCCGAGCGCGGCGTCGAGCGGAAGGCGACCTTCTACTACGGGGCCAGGGCGGCGCGCGACCTCTGCTTCGAGAAGGAGCTGGAGGCGCTCGCCGAACGGCTTCCCGGGTTCCGCTACATCCCCGCACTCTCCGAGCCCGGTCCCGACGACGTCTGGGACGGCCACACCGGGCTCATCACCGACATCGTCCGGCGGAACGAGTCGGCGTTGCACGGCTCGGACGCCTATGTATGCGGTCCGCCGCCGATGGTGGACGCGGCGATCGCGACGCTCACGGCCCTCGGTGTGCGCGAGGAGAACATCTTCTACGACAAGTTCACCACCACCGGTGAACCGGAAGGCGAGGACGGCCAGTGACGACCACGCAGACCCCCATCGAGCGGCCGGAACGCAGCGTTCCGAAGCCCGTCTTCACCGACGCGGAGGCCGGTGCCCGGGAGTTCCCCGACTCCGGTGCGAGCGCGCGCCGGTACAACTACTTCGCCCCGGCGAAGCGCAAGCAGAGCCACTACGAGGACGTCACCGTCGAGGTGCAGCCCGACCCGCGGCACTACCTGACGCAGGGGTGGATCTACGGGTTCGCCAACGGCGACGCCGGCTACCCGCTGCACTGGACGAAGCTCAAGGCGTGGGGCGTCGACCGGCCCGAGCCGCAGCGCGGCGTCGGCTCGGGCGGCATGCCCAAGGACTTCAGCTGGCCTGCGCACGGGTGGCACGAGTTCCGCGATCCCAACGAGGAGTGGGAACTCACGATGTACCGCTACAACGCCAACGTCGTCCGGCAGCTGAACCAGAACGTCGAGAACGCCCGCCAAGCGAAGGCGTTCGAGCAGTGGTCGCGCAACTGGGTGCAGTTCGTCGAGCGTCACCTCGGCGCGTGGATGCACGTCGAGCACATCCTCGGCCTCTACGTGTTCGCGGCGTGCAACCGCTCGGGTCCGACGAACATGCACAACACCGCGATGGTGGTCAACAGCGAGCACAAGATCCGGTTCGCGCAGGACCTGGCGCTGTACAACCTCACCCTCACCGAGGAGATCGAGGGCTTCGACGGCACTGCGCACCTCGAAGCCTGGAACGACGACCCGGTCTGGCAGGGCGTCCGGAAGGTGACCGAGGCGCTCACCGCCGTCGAGGACGACTGGGGCGAGTCGATCTTCGCGACGAACATCGTGTTCGAGCCGCTGCTCGGGGAGCTGTTCCGCAGCAACCTGGTGCAGCAGGTCGCCGCGGGCAACGGCGACTTCGTGACCCCCACGCTCGTCGGCGCGGGCGAGTACGACTACGCCCAGCGCGACCTGCGCTGGACGGCCGCGTGCTTCGGCCCGCTCGTGCACGACCTCGAGTTCGCCGACCACAACAGGCAGCTCATGCAGGGCTGGCTCGCGCACTGGGTCCCGGGGTGCCTCGAGGCCGCGCGCATCCTGCAGCCCATCTGGTCGCAGGTCGACCACAAGCCGCCGCGGTTCGAGGACAGCCTCGACAAGGCCAAGAGCCGGTTCGCCGGGATCGTGACCGATCTCGGGCTGGAGATCCCGAAGGAGCTGACGCAGTGACCGCGTTCAGGACGACCGAGAGCCCCTACAAGTCCGACAACACCGCGTCGAACATGTGCGGCTTCACGCTGATGAACAACCAGGTCGGCGCCGTGATCGCCACGGTGCTCGGACGCCTGGACAACGTCACGGTCACCCACCTGCCGTCGATGATCCGGGTCGACGGCAGGGGCCGCTTCGACACCGTCTACGCCGACATCGACGAGGAGGCGGGCGAGGAGGAGGGCTGGTTCGACGCGGCCGAGTTCGAGGAGAACATGTCCACCCACTACGGGCGCATGGTCCACCTCGACGACCGCACGATCATGTTCGCCAACCCCGAGGACGCGGCCGAGTACATCGACTTCGACCTTCAGCCCGTCACCTAGCACGACTTCCCCGGGCCGCCGTCCGCCGCTGCGCCGCGGGCGGCGGCCAGGTTCGCCGTTCTGCACCCGCGCAGCCGACCGACGAGACCCGCGAACGTCCAGGAGGACCGATCCCATGGCGAAGGAACTGCGATTCGGAGCGGACGCCCGGCACCTGCTCCAGGCCGGCGTGGACCAGCTGGCCGAGGCCGTGAAGAGCACGCTCGGGCCGAAGGGCCGCAACGTCATCCTGGAGAAGATCACCGGGACGCCGGAGGTGACGAACGACGGCGTCACGATCGCGCGGGAGATCCACCTGCGCGACCCGTTCGAGAACATGGGCGCGCAGCTGCTCAAGGAGGCCGCGATCAAGACCAACGACATCGTGGGCGACGGCACCACCACCGCCACTGCGCTCGCGCAGGCGATCGTGCGCGAGGGCATGGCGGCGATCGAGGGCGGCGGCAACCCCGTGCTGGTCAAGCGGGGCATCGACGTCGCGGTCGGCGCGCTGGTCGAGCGCCTCGCCGAGGTCGCCCACCCCGTGTCGAGCGAGGAGGACTACGCTCGGGTCGCCTCGATCTCCGCCAACGACGACGACGTGATCGGGCGGGTCGTCGCCCGCGCCCTGCACACCGTGGGCGACGACGGCACCGTGACGGTGGAGGACTCGCCGGCGATCGGCCTCGGGGTGTCCTTCGTGGAGGACTTCTCGTTCGACAACGGCTACGTCTCGCCCTACATGGTCACCGACCCCGGGCGGCTCGAGGCCGTGCTCGACGACGCGTACCTGCTCTTCTCCGCCGAGAAGATCAAGGACGTGCGCACGCTGATGCCGGTGCTGGAGCAGATCGTGCGCGCCGAGCGCAGGCCGCTGGTCGTGATCGCCGAGACCGTCGAGGGAACCGCACTGCAGATGCTCGTGCACAACCACGTCAACGGCACCTTCCCCAACGTCGCGATCAAGGCGCCCGGGTTCGGGGACAAGCGGATCCACCTGCTGGAGGACGCAGCGGCGCTGTGCGGCGGGAAGGTGCACAGCAGGAGCTCGTCGTTCGCGCTCGAGCAGGTGACGCCGGAGCACCTGGGCCGCGCGGCGCAGGTGCGGGTCACCGGCGACCGCACGACGATCATCGGCGGCGCCGGCAGCCGGGAGGCCGTTGAGCTGCGGCTCACCCAGCTGCGGGCCGAGCTGGAGCGCGCCACCATCGGCACCGACGAGGACTTCCTCACCGAGCGCATCGCCCGGCTGTCGGGCAAGGCGGCGGTCATCCGGGTCGGCGCCCCCACCAACGCCGAGGCCAAGGAGATCCGGCACCGGGTGGACGACTCCCTGCAGGCCACCCGCGCGGCGATCGCCGAGGGGATCGTCGCGGGCGGCGGGGCGGCGCTCCTGCACGCCGAGACCGCGCTCGACGCCCTCGACGTGACCGGCGACTACCGGATCGGCGTCGAGATCGTCCGCGGCGCCCTGACCGAGCCGGTGCACCTCATCGCCTCCAACGCCGGCTACGACGGCGACGAGGTCGTCAAGCAGGTCACGACGATGTCGGTGGACGAGGGCTTCGACGCGCTGGAGGGCCGCTACGGCGACATGATCGGGATGGGCATCATCGACCCGCTGCGCGTCGTGCGCTCCGCGCTGCAGAACGGCGCGTCCGTCGCCGGGCTGATCCTCACCACGAACTCGCTGGTGGCCGAGGAGCAGACCCCGTGGAACAAGGCGCTGATGACCGAGTTCGGCCCGCTCGACGAGGGCATCCCGCAGCCCTCACCCGACTCGAGCACCCCGCAGTCCCTCGGGCTGGGCCCCCAGGTCGGCTGAGCCGACCCGGCACGGAAAAGAGGCGCTCCGGCCCACCGGCCGGAGCGCCTCTTGCTCGCTCAGTGCTGCGCGGACGCCGCCGTGCCGTACCGCGCGGTGAGGAGGCTGCGGCAGAGCTCCCCGTTGATCTCGATCCCGACGCGGGTGAGCCTGGCCCTGCGCAGGTGCAGCGGCACCTGGTCGGAGCGCACACCGGACCCGTCGGCCTGCATCAACAGCGGAGCGGCGTCGTCGTGGGGCAGCCCGAGTGCGGCCCGACGCGCGCGCAGCCGGGTCAGGTCGGCCGACGGCGGCACCCCGCCGAGGGTCAGGGCGGCCAGCTCGTCCGGCCCGGCCCCGGCGTCCACGAGCGGCCGCGCCACCCGGTCCTGCCCGGCGAGCACCGCCTTGGTGAGGAATACCGCGCGCAACTCGTCGAGCTCCGCCTCCGCCTCGCCCTCGAACGACCCGACGAACCCGGCCTGCGCCGCCACCCCGCCGTTGATCTCGGCCGAGGCGTGGTGGTCCTCCAGCACGATCTCCGCGCGGCTGATCCCCGGCACCGCCGACACCGCGTCGTGCGCATCGGCGACCATGAGGAAGGAGAAGTTGGGCGCGCAGAAGAACGTTGGCAGCCGCAGGCGCACCCGCGCCACCCCGTCGTCGGAGACGGTGCACGACGCCACGAACCCGAGATCCGTGATCGGCTCGTCGAGCTCGGGGTCGAGCACCGTCCCCAGCGCACGCCGGACGGCGGGCGCCGCAACCACGGGGCGCAGCATCAGGCCTGGGCTCCGGCGACGCCGGCCACGAGCTCCTCGGCGGGCTGCCGCGGCTCGCCCGCGTCGGTGGCCAGCTGCAGGTCGGCCGGGACGGGGATGTCGTAGAGCTTGGCGGCGTTGAGACCCAGGATCTTCTTCTTGGTGGCCACGGTCAGCTTGGCGTAGTCGGTGAACGCCTCGTCGTCGGGCATCTGCCAGGCGACGAACCCCTCGACCTGCCACTTCGGCACCCAGATGTTGTAGTCGCCGCCGAAGAGCATCTTGTCCTCGCCGACCCAGAACATCAGCTCGCCGATGCACTTGGCGAAGAACTTCGGCCGCGCGTGCATGAGCCCGCCGATGACGACCGACAGGCCGGCGTAGACGTTGGGCTCCTGCACCGCCATGAAGCAGAAGTCCTCGATGCGCGGCAGCCCGACGTGCTCGACGATGAAGTTCAGCCCGGTGAAGTCGCTCGCCACCTGGTCCACGTCGGCGACGTCGAAGGCGTCCTTGTTCAGCGGCCAGATCGTCGGGCCCTTGTGCACGTGGATGTTCCGGATGCCCAGCTCCTGGCACTTCTCCAGGAACCGGTACGACTCGGGGTCGGTCAGCTTCCAGCCACGGGATCCACCGTTCCACTCCGCGGTGTAGAGCTTCACGCCCTTCAGCCCGTACGTCTCGGCGTCCGCCTCGAGCTCCGCCATGCCGGCGTCCCCGTCCCGCGGGTCGAACCGGCCGTTGACGATGAGGCGGTCGCCGAACCTCGCCAGCAGCTCGGCGTTCCGCTCGGCGGTGTTGAAGCCGGTCGTGTACCACTCCTTGAGGTACGTCGACTGGAAGATCGCGTGGTCGACGTGGCCCTCGACGAACATGTCGCGCTCGAAGTCCTCGGCGGTGACCTTCAGGTACTTCTCGTAGTCCCAGTGCGTCTCGGGCGGGCCGAGCTGGTGGTAGCCGTAGAAGCAGTCGATCCAGCCCTTCGCGTACTGCTCGGCGCCCGGCTTCCAGTTCTCCCGGCTCGCGTCCCAGAAGTGGGAGTGGGAGTCGACGATGAAGTACTTCTCGCCGTCCTTCTCGTACATGGTGGCCCTCCGGGAGTCAGGGGACGAGGATCGCGCGGCCGCGGACGCGACCAGCGTCGAGATCGTGGAGAGCGTCGAGCGCCGCATCGAGCGGGTAGCGGCGCGTGTGCAGCGTGACCCTGCCGGCCTGCGCCAGGACCATCAGCTCGGCGAGGTCGCTGTAGGTGCCGACGATGTTGCCGATGATGTTCTTCTCGCCACCGACGAAGTCGAGAGTCGGGATGCGCACCTCGCCGCCGTACCCGATGACGTAGTGCGAGCCCGCGGGCGCCGTCATCTGCCAGGCGTCGTTCTCCGCCCCCTGCTCGGCCACGAAGTCGAACACGACCTCGGCGCCCGCCCCGCTGGTGAGGTCCTTGACGGCGTCGACGTGCGTGCCGTCGGCGAGCACCGTCTCGTCGGCGCCGATCTTTCCGGCCAGCGCCAGCGCGTCGGGGTTGCGGTCGACCACGACGATGCGGGTGGCCGTGAGCGCGGCCAGCGCCTGGATGCCGATGTGGCCCAGCCCGCCCGCGCCCTGCACGACGGCCGTGGTGCCGGGATACAGGGACGGCACGGCCTTGCGCACGGCGTGGTAGGCGGTGATGCCGGCGTCGGCGAGCGCCGCGACGTCGGCGGGGTCGGTGTCCGGCTGGAGCTTCACGCAGGCCCGGGCGGTGGTGCGCAGGTACTCGGCCATCCCGCCGTCGTCGTTCGACAGCCCCGGGAAGAAGGCGTTCCGGCACTGCATGTCCCGGCCTGCGCGGCAGGCCGGGCACAGTCCGCAGCTGGGCTGCGGGTGCAGGATGACGGTGTCGCCCACGGCGACGTTCGTGACGCCCTCGCCCACCGCGTGCACCCAGCCGGCGTTCTCGTGCCCGATGACGTAGGGCAGGTCGGGGCTCATCGCCGCGTCCCACTGGCCCTCGAGGATGTGCAGATCGGTGCGGCAGACCCCCGCACCCCCGATCTTCACGACGACGTCGAGCGGACCTCGCAGCGTCGGCTTCGGGATCTCGTCGATCGTCGGGTCCGTGTGGTACGCGTGGACGCGGACGGCCTTCACCGGCGCACCTCCTGGACGTCGATCCGCATGGTCGGAAACTACGGACGGTCGACTGTGGCGGACGTCTCATGTTGAGACGCCCGATCGCGGCGCGGGGTACCAGGCTCATGGCCGTGAGCGACCCGTCCGCGCGTGAGACGTACAACCCGTGGACCGTCGTGGACCTGGTGTTCCACCACCTGGCGGGCGAGGGCCTGCACCCTGTACTCGGGGGTTGCGGCAACCCGGAGTCCGCCGCCGCGGCGCTGCTGACCGCCCTCGGGATCGCGCCGGGGCGCGGCGGCGAAGGCCGCGCGGCCGCGCCGATCCAGGCCGTGTTGGCGGACATGCGGAAGCAGATGTTCCCGGACGTCGGCGAGTAGCGCCGGCGTGCGACCACGAGGACGACGCGAGGAGGCGGACCGTGACGACCGATGCGCAGGGGGCCGGAACACGCGGTGACGCCGCCGGCCCGGCCGCCGTGCGCCGCCTCGACCTCCCGTCGGCCACGGAGCTGGCCGCACTCGCCGCCGTGTTCGAGGACCTCCAGTACGTGCTGCGGTGCTGCGAGCACCTGGTCTCCGCGCTCGGGGTGCCCCGCGACCCCGACGCCGCGCTGGTGGAAGCACTGTGGACCGGCGCCCTCGTCGGCTACGTCCGCTGCTTCTCGCCCCGCTCCGCGGTCCTCACCGACGCCGACCTCGCGAACCTCGAGCTCGACGGGGACGTCCAGCAGTTCCACGAGTCGCTCCGGACGCTGCGCGACCACCTCGCGTCCCGGCACGTGAACCCGCGGGAGGCGATCACCATCGGTGCGGCCCAGGCGAACGACGGCACACCCACCGGCGTGGCGGTCGTGTCGAGTCCCTGGCCGCTCGTCGACGAGGCGACCGTGCGCATGCTCGGGGGCCTCGCCTACCGGCTGTCCGGGCTGGTGGACGCCCGGATGCAGGAGTGCCAGAACCGGGTGATGCAGGCGGCCGTGCAGCTGACGCCCGGACACCTGGCCCGCCTGCCGCTCGTGCAACTCAGCACCTAGCAACAGGCGTCGGGAGGCACCGGCTCCGCGCCCGCGGTCCGAGGCGACGACGCCCCGCTCGTCCCGCCCGTCGACAGGTGAGGACGCCACTACTGCAAGCCCTGGGCAGGAGCCCAGTGCTCGTGCATCATCGGGGCATGACGCAGACGGGAGCCAGGACGCGACCGGCTCGGTGGGACCGCAGGGAGCTGTCCTCGGTCGCCGGGATGGCGGCGTTCGTCCTCCTGCTCCACGTGGTCGGCTGGGGCGTGCTGCTGTTCGCCGTCGCTCCGGCGAACTACACCCTCGGCAGCGCGGGGGTCTTCGGCGCCGGTCTCGGCCTCACCGCGTACCTGCTCGGGGTGCGGCACGCGTTCGACGCCGACCACATCGCCGTCGTGGACAACACCACCCGCAAGCTGGTCGGCGAGGGCAAGCCCGCCGCAGGGGCCGGGTTCTGGTTCTCCCTGGGGCACTCGAGCGTCGTGTTCGGGCTGAGCCTCCTGCTCGCCCTCGGCGTCCAGGCCCTCGTCGGACCGATGCGGGACGAGGACTCCGCGATGCTGCAAACCCTCGGCCTCATCGGGTCGATCGTCGCCGGCACGTTCCTCATCCTCATCGGCCTCAGCAACCTCGGTGCGGTCGTCGGCATCACCCGGGTGCTCCGCCGCATGCGCGCCGGCACTTTCGACGAGGCCGAGCTGGAGCACCACCTGCACAACCGGGGCTTCCTCGCCCGGCTGCTCGGCCGGGTCCTGCGACGGGTCGCCAAACCGTGGCACCTCTACCCCGTCGGCCTCCTCATGGGACTCGGGTTCGACACCGCCACCCAGGTGGCCCTGCTCGTGCTCGCCGCAGGCTCGGCCGCCTTCACCCTCCCCTGGTACGCCGTCCTCGTCCTGCCGATCCTCTTCGCCGCGGGCATGAGCCTCTTCGACACCGCCGACGGCGTCTTCATGGCCCGGGCCTACGGGTGGGCGTTCCTCAAGCCGGTGCGCAAGGTCTTCTACAACCTGACCGTGACGGTGCTGTCGGTCACCGTCGCCCTCGTCATCGGCACCATCGTGCTGACCGGCCTGCTCGTCGACCGGCTCGGCATCGAGTCCGGCCCGCTCGCGTGGATCGGCGCACTCGACCTCGAGTTCGTCGGCTTCACGATCGTCGGGCTGTTCGTGCTCACCTGGGTGGTCGCCGTCGCGGTGTGGAAGCTGGGCAAGGTCGAGCAGCGGTGGAACCCGTCCCCGCGCACGTCAGTGGCCGCCGACGCCGAGTAGCCCAGGCACCGTCCGGGCGGCGCGGCGGCCGGGTCAGACCTGGCTGCCCAGCTTGAAGCCGCGCGGCGCAGCGCCCGCCTCCTCGGGGCGGGTGTAGGAGAAGCCGTCCGCGCCGATCGTCACGTCCGCCTCCTTCGCCTCGGTCCGCTCCTGCAGCGCGCGGGGCTTCCCGTCCAGGTCCAGCACCGTCGACGCCTCCGCGTACCAGGACGGGACGACCGGATTGCCCCACCAGTCCCGGCGCTGGTTGTCGTGCACGTCCCAGCGGACGACCGGGTTGTCCGGATCGCCGGTGTAGTAGTCGTGCGTGTAGATCTCGATGCGGTGCCCGTCCGGGTCGCGCAGGTACAGGTAGAACGCGTTCGACACGCCGTGGCGGCCCGGGCCGCGCTCGATCATGTCGGAACGGCGGACCGCCCCGAGGTGGTCGCACAGGTGCAGGATCTGGCTGCGCTCGTGCGTTGCGAACGCGATGTGGTGCATGCGCGGGCCGTCGCCGCCGGTGAGGGCGATGTCGTGCACGGTCGCCTTCCGGTACAGCCAGGCGGCGTAGACGGTCCCGTCGCCGTCCTCGATGTCCTCGGAGACCCTGAAGCCGAGGCCCTCGTAGTAGCGCTGCGCGGCCGGGACGTCTGGGGTGAGGACGTTGAAGTGGTCCAACCGGCTGATCGCGCCCGCCCCGTGCAGGTCGTAGCGCTGGGTGAGGCGCTCGACGTGCTCGGCGTCGTAGAAGAACTCCACCGGGAAGCCCAGCGGGTCCTCGATGCGGACGGCCTCGCCGATGCCCCGGGTCGTCCCGGCCGGCATCCGCTCGACGCGCACGCCCAGCGCCCGGTAGTACTCCTCGGCCCGGTCGACCTCGGCGGCCGAGCGCACCCGGTAGGCCAGCCGCGCGCACGCGGCAACCTCGCCGCGGCGCAGCACGAGCGAGTGGTGCAGGTACTCCTCGAAGGCCCGCAGGTAGATGGCGTTCTCGTCCTCGGCGGTGACCACCAGGCCGAGCAGGTCGACGTAGAACCACCGGGCCGCGGCGAGGTCGGTGACCACGAGCTCGGCGTAGGCGCAGCGGATCACGTCCGGCGGCGGGACGGCGGGGGTGGATGGTGCGGACATCTGTCGTCTCTCCGTCGCTCAGTAGTCGATCTCGGCGGCGGACCGCGCGCCGAACCGGGGCGTGTGCACCTCGCCGAGGCTGACGTGCACCGCCTGTTCCTCGGTGTAGAAGTCGATCGAGCGGTGGCCGCCCTCGTGGCCGAGCCCGGACGCCTTCACCCCGCCGAACGGGGTGCGCAGGTCACGGACGTTGTGCGAGTTCAGCCAGACCATCCCGGCCTCGATCGACTGGGCGACCCGGTGGCCGCGGGTCAGGTCGCGGGTCCAGACGTAGCCCGCGAGCCCGTACTTCACATCGTTGGCCAGCGCGATGGCCTCCGCCTCGTCGTCGAACGGGGTGAGCGCCACGACCGGGCCGAAGATCTCCTCCTGGAAGATCCGCGCGGTCGGTGGCACGTCGGCGAACACCGTGGGGGCCAGGTAGTTGCCCTCCGGCAGGTGCTCGGGGCGGCCGCCGCCCGCGACCAGCCTGCCCTCGCTCTTGCCGATCTCCACGTAACCCAGCACCCGCTCGTAGTGCTCCGGGTGCACGAGCGCGCCGACCTCGGTCCTCGGGTCGTGCGGGTCGCCGACGACGACGTTGCGCGCCCGCGCGGCGTACCGCTCGACGAACGCGTCGTAGACGCTGCGCTGCACGAGGATGCGCGAGCCGGCCGTGCAGCGCTCGCCGTTGAGGGAGAACACGCCGAACAGCGACGAGTCCAGCGCGGCGTCCAGATCCGCGTCCTCGAAGATCACCACCGGGGACTTGCCGCCGAGCTCCATCGACAGCCCCTTGAGGTGCGGGGCGGCCGCGCGGAAGATCGTGTGCCCGGTCGTGGTCTCGCCGGTGAAGGAGATCAGCCGGGTGCCGGGGTGCGCGACGAGCGCGGCACCCGCCTCCTCGCCGATGCCGTTGACCAGGTTGAACACGCCCTGCGGCAGCCCGGCCTCGGTGAAGATCTGCGCCCACAGGCTCGCCGAGAGCGGCGTGAACTCCGCGGGCTTGAGCACCACGGTGCAGCCAGCCGCGATCGCCGGGGCCAGCTTCCAGGACTCCAGCATAAAGGGCGTGTTCCACGGCGTGATCAGCCCCGCCACGCCGACCGGCTTGCGGTTGACGTAGTTGATCTGCCGGCCGGGCACCTGGTAGGCCTCGTCGGTCTGGGCGACGATCACGTCGGCGAAGAACCGGAAGTTCTCCGCGGCCCGCTGCGCCTGGCCCTTGGCCTGGGTGATTGGCAGGCCGGTGTCGAACGTCTCCAGCTCGGCCAGCCGATCGCCCTGGGACTCCACCAGGTCGGCGATCCGGTTGAGCACGCGGGCCCGCGCGCGGGGGGCCATCGTCGGCCAGGGGCCCTCGCTGAAGGCGCGCTGCGCGGCCGCGACGGCGGCATCGACGTCCTCGGCCTGCCCCGCGGCCGCGGTGGCGTAGGTGCGGTTGGACACCGGGTCCAGCACGTCGAACGTCGCGCCGCCGACGGAGTCGCGCAGCTCGCCGTCGATGAAGTGCTGCAGGTGCGTGGGCAGGCCCTCGGGGACGTGCCGGGTCACAGGTTGCGTCTGGGTCATGCGGTCACCTCGACAGAACTGGGGCGGCGATCTCGACGGGGGTGAGGTACTGCTCGGCGGCCGCGGCGAGCGCGCGGACCTTCGCCTGCCCGCTCTCGGTGAGCGGGATCAGCGGCGAGCGGACGTGGTCGCTCGCGATCAGGCCCCGCTCCTTCATCAACCACTTCGCCGGGGCGGGGTTGGTCTCGACGAACAGCAGGTCCACCAGCGGGTGCACGCCGTAGTGGATCTCGCGGGCCCGCTGCACGTCACCGGCGACGGCGGCGTCGTACATCTGCGCGACCGCGGCCGGGGCGATGTTGGCCAGCGCGGAGACGAAGCCGACGCCGCCGAGGGACAGGATCGGCAGGCACAGCAGCTCGATGCCGGACCAGACGAGCAGGTCGGGGCCCGCGGCGTGCAGCACGCGGGAGAAGTGCTCGAAGTCCTTGGTCGTCTCCTTGACCCCGACGAAGTTGTCGTGGTCGCGGTAGAGGCGCCCGACCGTCTCGGGGGCGATCTCCACCGCGGTCCGGGACGGCACGTTGTACGCGACGATCGGCAGGTCCGGGAACTCGCCCGCGATCGTCGAGTACCACACGTACAGCGCCTCCTGGGTGGGGCGCGCGTAGTACGGGGTGATGATCAGCGCCGCGTCCGCGCCGGCGTCGCGCGCGGCCGCGGTGAGCTCGAGGGTCTCGGCGAGCTTCGCCGAGCCGGTGCCGGGCAGGAACGGAACGCGGTCACCGACCTCGGCGGCGACGGTGCGGATGGCCTCGGCGCGCTCGGCGATCGACTGGGCCGAGGGCTCGCCGGTCGAGCCGCCGAGCGAGATCCCGTGCGAGCCCGCCGCGAGCTGCCAGCGGACGAGCCGGCGCAGACCGTCGTGGTCCACCTCGCCGTCGTCGCTGAACGGCGTGACCAGCGGCGCGATCGAGCCGCGGATCCGGGAGGGGTCGGAGCGGAACTTCATGCTGGTCCTTTCGATGCGGTGGCAGCCTGGCTGTGCAGGACCGCGTGCAGGGTCGCCTCGCGGTGGGCGCGGGCCGCGGCGTCGATCTCGGCCGCGGGTGCGCCGCGCGCGATGAGGTCGAGGAGGGCGTCGTGCTCGCGCACCGACTCGGCGGCCCGGTCGGGGACGAACGAGAACACCGACGACCGCAGGGCGGCCACCCGCGTCCACCCGCGCTCGACGAGGTCGAGCAGGTGCGGGTTCGGGCACGGGTCGGTGAGCGCGCGGTGGAACTGCTGGTTGAGGCGGGTGTGGCGGAGCGGGTCGAGGTCGGCGAGCCCGTCGCGCATGGCGTCGTTGAGCCGGCGGGCCTCGGCGAGGGCGGTGGCGGGCAGGCGGGCGGCGGCCATGCCCGTGGCGGCGCCCTCGACGACGGCGAGCGTCTCGACCGTCCAGCGGTACTCGACGGGGTCCAGCCCGCGAACGGTCGCGCCGACGTTGCGGACGACCTCGACGAGGCCCTCGGCCTCCAGCCGCCGCACCGCCTCCCGCACCGGAACGGTGGAGACGCCGAGCGCCTTCGCGAGCGTGCCGAGCACCAGCCGGTAGCCGGGGGTGTAAGCGCCGTCGAGGATGCGGCGGCGGATGAGGTCGTAGGCGAGATCGACCTTGGAGACGGTCGTGTCCGCTGCCGGGGTCACGGCGCGGCCTCCCCGTTGTCGTAGCGCTCCCGCCACGTGCCGGCGAGCGGGTAGAGGCCCTTCAGCCCGGCCCCCTCGGCGACCCGGGCGGCGATCCAGGTCTCCTCGCGCTCCTGCTGCTCGGCGGCGGCGAGTACCTCCTCGACCAGGCCGGGCGGGATCACGACGGCGCCGTCGTCGTCGGCCACGATCACGTCGCCGACCTGCACGGTGGCGCCGCCGCAGGCGATCGTCACGTCGGTCTCCCACGGCACATGCCGCCTGCCGAGCACGGCGGGGTGCTGCCCGGAGGTGTAGACGGGCAGGTCGA
Source organism: Pseudonocardia nigra (assembly GCF_019396355.1). Classification (GTDB taxonomy): domain Bacteria; phylum Actinomycetota; class Actinomycetes; order Mycobacteriales; family Pseudonocardiaceae; genus Pseudonocardia; species Pseudonocardia nigra. The sequence goes on along the minus strand of NZ_JAHKRK010000019.1, from coordinate 2,052 downwards.
TGGCCGCCACGGCGACGGCGTCCCGGGCGGCGCCGTCGGTGATGACCCCGGCCGCGCCTCGGACCTTCGCGCGCAGCGCGAGGATGTCGCCGAGCGTTCCCGCGGTCGGGTCGCGGCGGGCCTCCATGACGAGGACCTCCCCCTCGCGGAGGGAGTCCACGGCCCGCTTCTGGGCGTTGTAACCGCCGCCGTGGGAGGCGAACAGGTCGGGGCGGAACGGGACGTAGCGCAGCGTGCGCGCGGGGCCGACGAGCCGGCGGCCCGGGACCAGCGCGCGGACGCCGTCGATGCTGGCGTCGTCGAAGCCCCGCTTGCGCAGTTGCACCGACAGCGTGGCGACGGCGACGCGGTGCAGCCGCTCGCGCAGCTCGTCCGACAGGCCGGGCGGCGCGGCGGGCGGCGTTCCCCAGGCGTCGGCGCGGACCGCGTCGTCGACGGAGGCGGGCGAGCCCCACGGGGCGAGCGGCGGGCCGTCGACGACCGCGGTGCGCAGCCGGCTCGTGCTGCGGGCGCCGTCGACGGTGCCGACCTCGACCTCGATCACCTGTCCCGGCTGCGCCACCGACGCGCCCGCCGGGGTGCCGGTGAGGATGACGTCGCCCTCCTCGAGGGTGAGCATGCGGGACAGGTCGGCCACCAGGTGGCCGAAGCCGAACAGCAGGCTGTCGCTGGTGTCGTCCTGCACGAGCTCGCCGTCGAGCCAGGTGCGGATCCGCAGGCCCGCGGGGTCCAGCTCGGCGGCGGGCAGCAGCGCGGGGCCGAGCGGCGTGTAGCCGTCGCCGCCCTTGGACCGCACGTTCGAGCCCCGGTCGGCCATGCGCAGGTCCTGCAGGCCCAGGTCATTGGCGGCCGTCACCCAGCCGACGTGCGCCCAGCCCTCTTCCGGCCGGACGTGCCGGGCGGGCTTGCCGATGACCAGCGCGATCTCCCCCTCGAACGCCAGCAGTTCGGTGCCACGGGGCCGCTCCACCCTGCCGCAGCCCGCGAGCGACGAGGACGGCTTGAGGAAGTAGGAGGCCGCAGCCGGGGTGCGCCCGCGCTGGGCGACGCGCGACGGGTAGTTGAGGTGAAGGGCGATCACCTTGCCGGGCCGTCTCCCCAGCGCCTCGGTCACCGCGTCCGGTCCTTGCATGCGGGCTCCTCCACATCGCGGCCGTTTCGTCTACGAGATCGTATATCTTCTCGTGTCAGATCGCGACCCCCTCCTGAGAGGTACTTCCGACCCGCAGCGCGGGCGCGCGGCGTTGCGTAAGGTCGGCCGATGCACCGACGCGCCAGCACCGGAGCCTGCCGTGCCCCGCAGGGTTGACCACGCCACCCGCCGTCTGGAGATCATCCGCGCCACCTGGCGGACGATGGCCCGCGAAGGCGTGGAGGCCACGACCCTGCGCAAGATCGCGGAGGAGGCCGGGTTCGCCAACGGCGCGATCGGCCACTACTTCCACGGGAAGGACGAGCTGCTCGCCGCCGCGTACACCCACGTGTTCACGCGCACGAACGAGCGCATCGCCGCCGTCACCCACAACCTGCACGGGATGGCGGCGCTGCGGGCGTACTGCCACGAGATCCTGCCGCTCGACGAGGACCGCCTGCTGGAGGCGCGGATCGTCCTCCCGTTCTGGCAGCAGGCCCTCACCCGCGACGGGCAGCAGGAGATGTACGAGGGCCACATGGCCAGCTGGACGCAGGAGCTGGTCGGCCTGATCGAGCAGGCCCGGACCGACGGCGCGATCACCTCCGCACAGCCCGACGCGGACATCGCCGGCCAACTGCTGGCGATGCTCACCGGCTGGCAGGTGCTGGCCCTGCTCACCCCGGCGAGCGCGGACCCGGCCGTCCAGGTCGCCCAGCTGGACGCCTACCTGGACGGCCTCGACCCGGCGGGGCGGGCGGGCTGAGCCAGATCTCCGCGTGCGCGCCCGCCGCGTTGCAGCAAAGTCCCCCATGGCCTTCGGCCGCCACGAGGTATGAGAATCGGGTCGGGTCCGGCTGAGCTCGGTTGGCATTGGTGCGTCTAGCCCGAAGCAAAGTCTGAGGCCTGGGGGCCTTCCC
>NZ_JAHKRK010000189.1 GCF_019396355.1 Pseudonocardia nigra | reverse complement strand
AGGAGGCCCTCGGACACGTCTGGGTCGCGACCACGATGCAGTACATCCACGTGCACCGCACCCACGTCGAGGACGCCTGGATCGCCGGTCAGCACCGCGCCGCTACCCGCCTGAAGGGACTCGTTCCATGAAGTGGAATCTCCGGTTGGCGGCCGCCAACCGCGGCATCTGGAAGGCCAGCGAGCTGCAGCGGATGCTGGCCGAGCACGGCCTGACCATCAGCGCTGGCAAGATGTCCGGGCTGTGGTCGGGCAGCCCGGCCAGCATCAAGCTCGACGACCTCGACGTCATCTGTGTGGTGCTCGGCTGCGACGTCGGTGAACTCCTCATCCCCGAGCCCAGCAAGGTCGCCCACCCCTGCGGCGAGGAACGTGACGGTCCGGTCGCGGCGTCGGCGGCGGCCGCGGCGGCGATCGTCCCCAAGCGCCGGGACGGACGGTCGTTGCCCCCGGCCTGATGGGCGCGATCTCCCCGGACAAGCCGGCGGCCAGCTGCATCGAGTGCTTCGCGTGGGGCGTGCTACCCGGTCGGTGCTGTCGCGCCTGCTACACCTTCCGCAACCTCCACCCCGCCGGTCGGTGCGCGGCCTGCCACCGCATCGTCGCGATCAAAGCCGGCTACTGCCGGCTGTGTCACCTCCAAGCGCTCGACGACGCGAAAGCCGCGGGCAAGCTCGCGGTGTCGGAACCGTTCCTTCGCCGAGTGCGCTGCCAGCAACTGTTCTTCGCCCGCATGCACCGCGACCACTACCGCCGGCCCGGGCGAACGCTGCTGGGCAAGCAAGGACGGCGAGGGCTGCGCGGGCAACCCGTCGCGGCGGCCCAGCCGCACACGCCGAGCCCCGGCGGGGTCCAGCTACGCCTTCCCGTCGACGTCCGCCGCGACTACTCCCGCTTCGACCGAGCCCGCCACGCCGACCCAACCAATCCCACCCTGCTGCGCGCCCAACGGATGGCCCGCGCCCTGGGCGAGGCGCGCGGCTGGTCCCACTGGCTCGCCAGCGAGATCGACCGGGCCCTGGTCATCCTGCTATCCGGCCACGTCGACGGTGACAAGATCCGCTTCTCCGAACTGTTCCCGGTGCTGCGTCGCAAGGGGCTGGGCGTCGAGCGCACCGTCGAGATCCTCGACCAGCTCGGCGTGTTCGACGACGATCGCGTGCCGGCCTTCGACTCCTGGCTGCAGCGCAAGCTCGACGGCCTCGCTGCGGGCATCCGCGATGACACCGAGGGATGGATACGCGCCCTACACGACGGCGAACCACGCACTCGAGCCCGTGATCCCAACACCGTGTCCAGCTACCTCAACGAGATCCGGCCGGTGCTGATCGGCTGGTCGCAGCGCTATGACCACCTCCGAGAGGTCACCCGCGACGACATCCTCGCGATCGCCGACGCCCTGCACAGCCACAAGCGCCGGCACACGCTCAGCGTCCTGCGGTCGCTGTTTCGGCACTGCAAGAAGGCTGGGACCATCTTCCGTGACCCCACCGCACGCATCCGTGTCGGCCCAACTACCGGGCCATCCTGCCCCTGGCGCCCGAACAGATCGCCGAGGCCGTGAGCGCGGCGGGCACGCCGGCCGCACGACTGGCCCTCATCCTGGCCGCCGTCCACGCCGCCCGTTCCAAGGACATCGGCGAGCTGCGCCTGACAGACCTCGACCTGGGCCGCCAGCAGCTCGTGATCGCCGGCCGAGCGCGTCCCCTCGATGAGCTGACCCGCCAGGCCCTGCTCGACTGGCTCGACCACCGGCGCGAGCGCTGGCCCGACACCGCCAACCCGCACCTGCTGATCAACCGGCTCACCGCGGTCAAGACCAGCCCCGTCAGCCGGGTCTGGATCACCCGGGCATTCTGCGGACTCGACGCCACGCTCGAACGGCTCCACACCGACCGACAACTCGAGGAGTTGCTGGTGCACGGCCCGGACCCGCTGCACCTGGCCGCCGTGTTCGGGCTCCACGCCAACACCGCGATCCGCTACGCCAACGCCGCCCGACAGCTTCGGGAGACAACCGCTGAGCAGTACGATCCCCCGAGTTCACCACGAACCCAAGGATCAACACCCGATCCCAAGCCCGTTTGACCCTTGGGTTCCGGTCGAAGAACCTTCAGTTTCGCTGAACTCTGGGCTTTCGCACGGTGCCGTAGACGTGACCGCGGCGCAGCGCGAAGTCGTCGACGAGCACGGCCACCGCGCCCACCTGCGGGTCCGGCAACTGTTCGACCAGGCGTAACAGGGTGCTGCGGCTGGCCGGCAGGCCCAGGCGGACACCCAGCCGGGCCCCGGCGCGGCCGGCCAGCGCCAGCCCGACCGCGGCGAGCGTCCGCGCGAGCCCCAGGCTGCGGCGGGCATACCGGGAGGTCAACTGCGGGATCTGCTCGACGAACGTCCGCTTCGAGCAGCTCACGTGTTCGCAGAAGAACCGCCGAACCCCCAGCTCGATCACCACCGGCGCGCCGCTGATCGGCGCATCGGCCACCCGGCGCCGGTAGCGGCTGTGCACGCGCACCGACGCCGTCCCACACGCGCGACACTGCCGCCGCTCCCCGGTGGCCGATGCGGAGATCCGCACCCGACCCGCCAGCCGCTCGACCCGCTCGATCATCACTCCGGCCAGCTGCGGGACCAGCGCCGGCAGCCACTCACGATCGCACCCCGGGCATGATCACGAGCCGCGGTCACCTCATCAGGTGACACGCCGGGTCAAGACGATCACGAAATGTGGGCCAGATCCAGTTCTGATTGACACAGCCAACGAGGACAAGGGCAAGCCCTAGAGGGCTGCGGTGGGTGGAAGGTCGGCGTGCAGCAGGGCGTAGAGGGTCCCGGCGACCGCTCCGAACCACAGGTGTCCGACCACGAAGGTGGTGACGTCACGGCTACCGTAGTGGCGGTAGAAGACGCCTGGCGGTGGCGTCGCACGGGGTATCTCGGGATGCAGATCCGGCCAGGACCCGACGACGATTCCGCCCAGCAGGCCGTGTATGGCTCCGGCGACGATGCCCCACCACGCGAGGTGGTCGTTGTGCGCAACGGCGGCGAAGAAGGCGGCGTAGAGCTGCACGATTGCGACGGCCAGCACGGAGTGGCCGGCCCAGCCGACGATGCGGCGGTGCCGCTGCGGGGCACGCAGAATCGCCCCGGCCTCGTCGAAGATGTCCTGCTTGACGGCGAGTACGGCGGATCGTTGGAGGTAGGTCGGGGCCTCCATGAGCTGCCCCGCGACGAGCCCGGCGACAGCCGCGGCCACCGGATCGATGTTCACGGCATCGGCTGGAATGTCAATCGGAGGACCGCCCCGGATCGAGGAAGTGGTCGAATTTGAACGGGCTGCCCTGCGCCTGCACATAGCCGGGACTGCATCGATGCTGGCGGCAGCCGGACCTCTGCATGTTCGACCTATACCCGCCGGTCCCGTCAGCGACACGAGGTGCTGCATGGTGCATCTCGGTGAGGTCGGCTGACGTGTCCTGGTGCCGTGTTGGTGATCAGCCACTGCGCCGGGCGGTAGAGACCAGCGCGTGTTGAGTCTACTCGGACAGAGGTCTCTGGCTGCGCCGCGCTACGCGCCGGCCCTGCCGTTCGCGCTGTCCAGCTGCAACATCCCGACGAGCCGCGGCCACTGCGCCCTGCACACGGCGACAACACCGCCACGCCGCGTCCCCGGCCGCTCCGACGGCCCGGCTCCGACGTGGGACACGCTCCGGGGCTCGACCGGACACCTGACAGGCCAGCGACGTTCAGCCGCTCCTTTCAGGGTGGTCGTCGTCGAAGCGTGCGATTGCGGCGCGGAGCCGCTCGAGCGCGGTGGCCGTTCGGGATTTCACGGTACCCAGAGGCACCGCGGTGATCTGGGCGATCTCGCGCTGGGTGTAACCGCCGAAGTAGGCCAGGATCAGCGTGCGGCGCTGCTGGTCTGGCAGCTGTTGCAGGGCATCGCGCAGCTTGCCGGCCAGGATCGCCGCCATCGCGCTCTCGTCAGCGCCTGACTCGGTCAGGTCTGGCGGCGATTCCTCCCGGCGGTGCCACCTGTCCTCTCGGCGCACCAGGTCCACCGCTTTGTGGTGCACGAGTGTGCGTAGCCAGGCGGCGAACGGGCCCCGCTGCGGGTCGTAGCGGCCGGGCTCCCGCCACAGCGCGAGGAAAACCTCCTGGACGACCTCCTCGGCGATCTCCGCGTCCCGGCAGATCCGTCGGGCCAGCGACCAGGCCGGACGAATATAGCGATCGATCATCAGCCCTAGCGCGGCCTGGTCTCCCGAGGCGAGTCGGTCGTGCAGATCGATGTCCGAGACATCATCGTCGGGGACTGCAGCGGCACTGGAGCGATCATCTCCGGGAGTGAGGCCCTGCGCTGGTCGCCCGCCGGCTGTGTCCACCATGATCCGATATCTCCCTGCCGCATGACCAGGACAACCGAGAGCTAGTCGCGCCGGACGTGGTGCCGCGGCTTGCCGGGGATCCCGCGTCGGCCGGCCCTGTGAGCCGCCGACCTCGAACGCTGAACGCCCGGCAGCCGCATCGCGGTCCTGCTCGACGAGGATTTTCACAGCGAGGGTTGTCTAAACCTCGTCGACGGCTTCTGTCAATGGTTGTTGTTGGACGAGTGCCTTCTCTCTACGGTGGATCTATGGATGCGGTGGCTGGAGATCTCGTAGCGCTGGGCGTTCTGTCCGAGCCGCAGCGGGCACGCATCTATGCCCACATTGCGGGGACCAAGGAGCCGTGTAGCCGGCAGGAGGTCTCTGAGACGCTCGGGATCGGACGGACGCTCGTTGCTTTTCACCTCGACAAGCTCCAGCGGGCCGGGCTCGTGCGCACGGTCGCAGGCAGGGCGGCTTCCGGCGGGCGCGGAAGGCCGCCGCAGCGGTTCGCGGTGACTCGGCGGGACTTGAGCGCCTCGGTCCCGCCGCGACGCTACGAGCTGCTTGCCGAACTCCTCGTGCAGGCCGTGGCCGAGCACACCGCCGACGAGCCGCTGCGCAAGGCGGCCCTTCGCGTTGCGCGGAGGCGGGGATCCGAACTTGCGCACGACGCGGCGGCGGGCAAGCATCCATCCACGGCGCGAGACTTGCTCGCCGACCTGCTGGAGCGGCTCGGGTACCAGCCGCGGCACAACGGAAACCAGGTCGTCCTGACCAACTGCCCCTTCGAGCGCCTGCGCATCCATGACAGCGAGTTGGTGTGCTCGATCAATCTTGCTCTCGCCACTGGATACCTCGAAGGGCTCGGGCTGGCGGACGACTTCGCGGCGCGGCTCGCGCCGTGCCCCGTGAACTGCTGCGTCGTCCTCGAACCGGCGGCATGACTCTCGCGGAGTGGACTGGGCGGGGATGGAGATGGGGATCGGACACGGAACCGCCGAGGCTTTCCTGCGCAGGCTGGCCGGGACGGATGCCCGCTAGCAGCAGACGGGTGAGCGTCGCTGTGTCGCGCCGGTTCTTACCGTCGCTATCCCCGCTTTGCCCACCCTTTGCCTGGCCTACCGTTCCGCCTCCTCGCCGACGTCGCCTCCTCCTTTCAGGGCGCGGGCGTCTGCGAGGAGGGCACCGCACGTGCGAGGACAGGGATGTGACAGCGCCGCGGTCGGGTGAGGGGAGGCCGCTCGACCGCGCGGTGTGGGCGGGGGATCGGCGGGTACTCGGTCACCATGTCGCATCGAGGGTCCACGAAGAGCGTCCTGAGTCGGGGAGTCGTCGCGGGAGTGCTCGGCACCGGGGTGATGACCGCATTCCAGAAGCTGGTCGAGATGCCGATCACTGGGCGCGGCACCAGCTATGCGCCGGCCGACCTCGCCGAGACCGTGCTGCCGATCCGCGCCGAGACCCCCGAGGCCCGGCGGCGGCTCAACTACGCGACCCACTTCGCGCTCGGCGCGATGTGGGGTGCCGCGTACGGCGTCGCGGCCCTGAACGGGTTGCGCGGCCAGAGGGCCGTTAATACGGTCTTCGGCGTCGTGTACACGGGGGACGTGTTGTTCAACACCGCGCTTGGGTTGTACCAGCCGACGAAGTGGTCAACGCAGGACGTCGTCGTCGATGTGCTGGACAAGTACGTGCAGGCGCAGGCCACGGGCGTCATTTTTGACCGCTTCCTCGATCCCTCGCCGCGGTCCTGATCTGTCCGGGTGCGCTGAGCATCAACCCGGTGGTGTGATCGTCGTTCGGAAAGCGGATCGATGTTTTCCCGTTCCGCTGCAACCACCGCAGTCGGGGGCCCGCCGGGGCCGGGCCGCACGACTCCGAGACGCCGCTCAGACGCCGGCGAGTTCGAGGAGCAGGTCGCGCACGTCGGTCGCCTCGAACCGGTCGCGCGCCGCCGACGGGTCTGAGCACAGCAGGACTGGCCCGTCGGCCGGGTCCTCGGGCAGTCGGCCGTGTGAGCCGCGTACGTACCCCGGGTCCAGCGGCACAACGTTCATCGCGTAGCGCAGCCCGAGCTTCTTGCGCGCAAGCCCGGCTGCCGCCCGCAGCTTGACACGTGCGTCGCCCGGGTCGAGGAACAGCTCGGCGGGGTCGTAGCCGGGCTTGCGGTGGTCTCCACGCCGCGGGCGAAGTCAGGGGCGCGGGCGTCGTCGAGCCAGTAGTAGTAGGTGAACCAGGCATCGGGCTGTGCGACGACAGTGAGTCACCGGCCCGTTCATGGTCCAGCCCGTGCGCGGCCTGGCCGGCGCGGTCGAGGACCTCCGCGACGCCGTCGAGCTCGGCGAGTAGGCCGCGTACCCGCGCGCCGGCGGCGCTCGGGCCAGGCGCCGGTGTCGTGGCCAGCGCCGCGATCCGTGCGGGAAGGTCCGGGTCGAACGGGTCGAGGTGGTGGTGGTCCAGGGTCAGCGCCACCCCGTCGTAGCCGAGGTCGGCGAGGACGGCGACCGCGTCGTCGAGCCCGTGGTTGACGAAGCCGTTAGTGCCGTAGCCGAAGCGCAGCGCTCAACGTGCACCCCCCTACGCCCGGCCGCACCTGTCCTCACTTGTCGTCCGCCTTTCGTGATCGTCTTGCGAGCCCGGCAGCGACGAGCAGCCCGAGCGCGAGAGCAACCTTCGCCGCGGGCGGCAGTGGCTCGGCCCGCAGCGCGATCGGCCCGAGGACGGGCTTCGCCTTGTTCGCCAGCCGACTCAAGGTGCCGATGCCGAGGCCAGCGGTGTCGAGCTCGCGGACCGCGCGCTTCCCACCCCGTGCCGGGCCGCGGTGGCCGTCAACGATCGAGGCGAGCATGTGTGGCATCCGGTCGATCCCTCCGGCGACCGGCGCGCCGGTACCGCCGCGCGCGAGGAGCTCGTCGAACGCTCGCTTGAGCGCCGGAGCGTGGGTCCACATGCAGTAGAACGCGACCTTGCCCTCGGCGTCGATCAGGAACGACGGGTCCGCCATCTCCCGGCTGTACTCGCGGTGCACGGTGCCTGCGTAGTCGTCGATGAGCACCGGCCAGTCGATGCCCTCCAACCGCTGGTACTCCCGCGCCGACTCGACCTTGTCGCCGTAGTCGAGGTAGCGGCCGCGCTTCTCGCCGGGGTGGGCCTGCCGGATGACCACGTCGAGAAACTGCACCCGGTCGCCGTACCACTCGTGAAGCTGCTTGACGGGCGCAACTGCACCCGTGGTGACGGGTCAAGTGCCGCTGCCGAAATGCACGAGCACCGGACGACCGCGCAGCGAGCTCAGCCGGATCCGCTGGCCGTCGGTCGACTCCAGCTCGAAGTCCGGCGCCGTCGCGCCCGGCTGCAGCCCCTCACCGCGGGCCGACCGCCACATGTCGGCCAGCAAGTGCTTGGGCCGGAAGTGCTCGTAGTTGTACTCCTCGAGCTGCTGCTCGCTGTCCACCGGACTGGCGATGCCAGCAGACGTCGAGTCCCTGTCCTTGCCGAGGTCACCCATACCGCTCTCCTCTCGATCGCGGCGCTGCGGTACGTCGTCGAGTTACCCAGGTCGCTGCCCGACCATTACCCGCCCAGCGGCGAATCCCTCGAGCCGGTTGGCCCGGTCCTCGCCGTCACCGGTTGTTGCGTCGCAGTAGCTTCCAGATCGCGAGCCCGCCCGTGCCGGCCGCGGCGAGGCCGCCGAGGACCGCTTTGATGGCGTAGGACGGGACCTGACGCGGGGCCGGGGGCTCCTGGCCGATCTGCTCGCCGGTACGCCGGATCCGCCACAGGGATCCGGTGCCCTTCGCCATGCGGATGCCGCCCTTCTCGGCGGCGATCTGGATCTCTCCCCAATCGACGACGTACAGCGCACCGTCCGGCGCGAAGGCGCAGTGCGAGGGGCGGTCGAAACCGGAGTGCGGCAGTTTCGCGGCCGGGCCGACGATCTTGTTGACCGCGAAGTCGACGACCTGTCGGTTCTTCATGTCGATCCGCACGATCTTGAATCCGGACGGTGTGGGAAGCCGGTCGGTCACCGGGGTGATGTCGCCGAACAGTGTCACGAAAGCGTCGCCCTCGAACCCGAACTCGGCGTGTCGGCAGAAATCGACCCCGTTGGGCGCGGCGTGCGGGGGAAAGGTCACGAACGGCTTGGGCGGGTTGGGGTCGGGGTGCTCGGCGAGCAGCGGTTCACGCCCACGGCCCCCCTCGCCCCAGTACGGATCATCCAGCCGGATACCCGAGGCGAAGTCCGGCCAGCCGTACCACGCCCCTTCCAGGATCTCGTAGAAGTCCTCGAGGTCGCCGATGATGTGGCGGGCGTTGCGCTCGTCGATGCCGTGCTCGGTGGCGAACAGCCGACCGTCGGGGTGAAAGGCGATGCCGTAGGGGTTGCGCAGCCCCCAGGCGACCAGTTCCAGCCCTGTCCCATCGCTGTCCCATCGGGGTTGCAGCGCAGTACCGATCCGCTCGCCTTCACCGTGCCCTTGATGACCTGCCCGGGATGGGTCTCTGTGCCGAAAGGGACGTAACCGCCGGTGCGGACGGTCTCGGTGATGTTGCCCAGCACGTTCTGGAACTCGTAGTTGTGCCCGGCCAGGACGATGTCCTGGCCTGGGCGGTCGTGGAAATCCGGGTAGGCCTTCATCCACTCGTAGGCGAAGTTGTCCGCGCCGACGACGGCGGTGTTGGTCCCGGTGCCCTGCCCCCAGTAGATCTTCCCGTCCGGGCCCAGCACCGGGTAGTTGGTCTGGTGGTCCCCCCGCCCCGGCAGATCTGTGACCAGGTCCTCGATCGTCCCGTCCGGGCGCAGGCGACTCACGGTATCAGTGTTGGAGAAGTAGAGGTACGGGTCGTGCCACAGGGTTCCGGTGAGGGCGCCGTAGATGTCCCAGCGGTCCTCGGGCAGGTCGAAGAACACCTCGTGCTCCCCGGTCCGCGGGTCGACCTTGAGCACCCGCGGCTTCGACTCGATCTTGTGCCCCGACTCGGTGACGTACACGTAGCCCTCGTCGTCGAAGCTGCAGTGCACCGGGGCGTTGAGGCCGGTCGCGACGACCTCGACGCTGAACCCTTCCGGAACCAGGACGTGACTCGGGTCGTAGCTACGGTCCTTCTTCCGCTCAATCCTGATCCGCTTGGTGATCGGGGCGAGCGGCTTGTACAGGTACGCCAGCGCGGTGTCGATCATCGGGGCGTGCCGGATGCGCTCGTACAGCGTGTCGGCGGCCCGCGCGGCGCGGTCATCGGCGCCTCGTCGCCGAACAGCGCCACGAGCAGCGACCCACACAGCGCGCTGCCGGGCGGGGCCAGGTCGAACTTCACCGCGGCCACGTGCGGCGGGAACGCCAGCAGCGCCGGCTGCGGCGGTGGCAGCGCCTCGTGGTCGGCCAGGACGAACGACGGGTGCGGTCCCCGCTCCGGCCGGAACCGCTCGTCGGTGACCGGCACCCCGCCCACGTAGTCCGGCCAGCCGTACCAGCAGCCGGCGCGGACCTCGAACAGCAGGTCCGGGGCATCGCCGATCGGGCGGCTGCCGCGGTCGTCGGAGCCCTGGTCGGTTGCCAGCAACCGCCCGTCCGGCAGGAACCCCAGGCCGTAGGCGTTGCGCAGCCCCCACGCGACCAGCTCCAGGCCGGTACCGTCGAGGTTGCAGCGCATCACCGCGGCGGTCGCCGGCAGCCCGGCGGGCACCCGCTGGCCGGGCTCGGTCGGGGTACCGAACGGCACGAACGCTCCCGTGACCGCTTCGCCGTCAGGGGTGCCGCCGGTGGGCCCGGGGGTAGTGACGTTGACCCCGGCCAGCGTGACGTCGAACCCCGGCACGTCGTGGCCGTGCGGCAGCCGGCGCAGCCATCCCACCTCGTAGGCATCGAGCCCCACGATCCCCAGGTTCGTCATCGCGCCCTGGCTGAAGTACAGCTTCGCGTCCGGGCCTACCACGGCCATGTTCAGGTGGTAGTTGCCCGGTCCCGGCAGCCCCTCCAGCAGCGTCTCGCGAGTCCCGTCCAAGCTCACGCGGCTCAGCCGCGCGGGGTGCCCGCCCTCGGACACGTACAGGGCCCCGGCGTGCCAGGTCAGACCGGTGACCGGTGGGCGCAGCCCGTGCGCCACGCTCGTCCGCTCACCGTCCGGTCCGAGCCGCCACACCGTGCCGCCCGGTGGCGCACCGCCAAAGGGAAGGCCCGCCTCTGCCACGTACGCCACGCCCTGCTCGTCGAAGGTCAGCCCGGTGGGGAAGGTGAACCGGTCTGCCACGAGCTCCAACAGAGGCTGCTCTTCACCCGGTCCGCTCATCCCTCCGCTCCCTGCGCCCTCGGCCCGGTTTCATCGCTGTCGGCGACGCCTTCACGGCCTCCTCTGGCGCGACGGCGCTCGACGAGCCAGGTCACCGCGGCGAGGACGAGGACCACCGCGAAGATCAGAGAGACGCTGACGAACCCGGCCGCCGCCGCCCCTGCCAGCGCGTACAGGGCAGTGGCTGGCAGGGAGCCCACCGCTGCGGCCAAGCCCATCCGCAGCCACGACAGCGACCGCGTCGCGCCGGCCAAGATCGCGGTCGTCTCCGCCAGCACCGGCACCGGCCGGGTCACGACGACCGCCAGCGCACCCCAGCGGCCCAGCAGCGCATCCGCCCGACGCCGCTCCGATGCGGGCACGAGCCGATCCAGCAGCGGGCCGCCGCGGCGGCCGAGCGCGAACCCGGTCAACCCTGCACCCACGCTGCCCGCCAGCGACAACAGGGTGCCCGCGACGGCCCCGAACAGCGCACCATGCGCCACCATCACCACGCTCGAGGGCACCGGCAACACCACGTCAGTGACCAGCAGCCCGACGCCCACAACGGCGGCGGCCAGATCAGCGCGGCTCAACTGCGCAGACGGGTCGGTCAACAGCGGCACGCCCGCGGCCTCGACCGCCACGAACAGCACCACAAACAACGCGAGCAACGCCGCGACGACAACCAGGTAATGCCGCATCCTGCTCCTCCTCGCCAGATGAAGGGGATGAGCCCGCCATGACGAGCTAGCTGCGGCGTCATCAGAACGCGAAGCCGGCGCCACCACCGGAGTGGAACAGGCCGTAGAAGATGCCGGTGAGCAGGCCGAAGGCCAGGTGGCCGACGAAGGATGTCGCGACGTCCAGCGCGCCGTAGTTGCGGTAGGCGAAGCCTTGCTTACCGATCTCACCGGTAACCGGGTCGAGCGAGGGAATCACCTTCACGACAGGGCCGGCGAGCGCGTAGTGGATGAGGGCGCCGAGCAAGCCCCACAGCCACAGGTTGCCCTCGACACCGATGAGCCAGAAGAAGATCGCGTAGCCGATGGCGATGACGGCGGCCAGCACCTCGTGGAACAGGAACCCCGCGACGTAGCCGCCGGCGCCACGCATTCCGAGCAGGTTTCCCCAGGTCCGGAAGATGTTCTGCTTGACCGGCAGGCCGAGGGCCTTCTGCAGATAGACCGGGCCCTCCATCACGGCGCCGGCGAGCAGCCCGGCAAGCACCGCGGGCCAGACCTCAATCGGGATCATCAGTTCCTCCTTGTCGCCGCACAGCGCGCTGGCTGCTCGGTTCGCGTCGAGCCGTGCTGGTGGTGTTGCCAAGCGACCGGGGTGACGGGTGTGCCGACATGACCGAGACGGCGCGACGCCGCGCACGTGTCGTCGCAGCCGCTCGCGGGCATCCATGCTGTTGATGGGCGCACACAATGGTGGGAGCGGCGAGTCCGAGTTGGATGCGCGCAAGGTTGCGAAGGTGTTCGCCGCGCTGAGTGATCCCACTCGGCTGAAGCTGCTGCGCTACGTCCTGCGCGAGGAGCATTGCGTGTCGCGCTGTACCGAGCACGTGGGCCTCAGCCAGGGCGCAGTGTCCAAGCAGTTGGCCGCGCTGGCCGACAGCGGCCTCGTGGTCCGTCGCCGCGTCAGCCGCCGCATCTACTACCGCGTGGCCGAGCCTGACGTTCTCGAGCGGATGCTCGCTGACGCCGAGTCGTTCCTGCCGCTCAGATCGGAGTAGCGGGCCGCCGCCACTCCGGCAACGGGCATTGCCGCCGGACGCCGTGCAGACCACGGGCGCGCGACGCAACTGCGCCGGCCGCAGCACCCGTGGGACCGGCCCAGGTGCTGGCCCGCCGCTGGTGGCCGGGCTCGTCCTAACCGGCATAGTCATCCAGTAACCGCCCAGCTGTCTCGCCTGGCGTGTAGAGGCAAGGTGTCGGGTAGCCCGGCACGGGAGGTTGCGCGCACGCACCACTCGAACCCGCCGGTTGTACCGTTTGGGCAGCCTGCCAATCTCATGCTGGGACGACGAGTCCCCCGTCGCAGCTACGGAGCTGGCCTCGACGCCGACCCGCAGGGATGCGCGGGTGGCGATGGCAAGTTGCTCGGCGAGCCGCGTCATGCGCACCTCCCTCGAGTGATCGGCTAGCACGTCCGATACCCCATATTCCTGTTCGGGAAACCGTTCGGGTTCGTGTGCGATCGCAGGCGACAGTGTCGGCGCCGCGTTGGCCGACCGCCCGCGGGGCCGTCGGGACAGCGTGATCATCGGCCTGCTGTTCGGTCCTGGTCGACGAGGGTCTGGCAAGCGCTGACGACCGCCACCTCGTCCTGGTGCCCGAGCGCCTGGTGTGGACCGAAACGCAGCGGGCCGTGGACGCCCTCGCCGACGCCGGGATCGGGCCGATCGATCATGCCCGCCTCGGTATGTGCGCGGTAGCGCGCCGCCCACCGTTGCGCCCAGGGAGTCCCGCTCGGCGCCCCGGTGGTCAACCGGGTCGTCGCCGCGACGCGACCGGGTTGCTCGCCGCGACCCACACCGCCAGGACGAGGTGCTGGCCGCCATCCGCGCCCGCCTCGGGGCCGCCGCGGAGATCCCGCTGCTCCCGGCGGCCCGACGGGCGCGTCGACGCTCACCCAGCTCGCGACGCATCTGGAGGACCTCGCCTGATCCGCTGCCGGGCGCCGCACAAGGGGCGACTCGGCGACGGTTTTCGGGCGAAACGCGCAAATGTCCGCCAGTCGGCCGGTTTTTCGCCCCGCGAGTCGCCCGGTTTCCGCTCGCCGAGTCGTCCGATCAAGAGGCGCGCTCCTCCTCCGGCGCCGGCGGCAGCAGCTCGCGCAGGTGGCGCCCGACGCCGCCTTCGCGGCGTAGCTGATGCCACACCTTCCGCGGCCCGTACAGGCACCGGGCGAACTGCGGATCAGAACGGATCCGCTCGAGCGCGGCCAGCACCGCCGCGACGCGGACCAATCGGTCCATCGCGGCGTTCAGCAACAGCTGCGGATCCGTCGCCATCGCCCTATCAATCAGCCGCATCGCGCGCTCACGCAGCTCGTCGGGGTACAGAGCGTCAAGACGAGCACGCACATGACGGCCAGCTGCCAGTTGAGGATCTGTCCCGGATGTTCCCCCAACGCGTGTACGACGCGGAAGTCCGCTGGCCGAATCCCGTGGTGCCATTACTACGACGCCACGTCCCGCGCAAGCTGGAGCAGCGTGGAGGCTTATCGACCCGCCTCCCCGATCGGAAAGGTCAACCGATCAGACCTCGGGCTGTCGGTTCTCGTGTACAGGCGCAGGCGGACAGGTGGTGGCTCTGACGATGACGGTTGGCATACCGCCGCCAGGCGGCGCTATGGTGTACACATGAACACCTGCCTTGTGCAGGTATGCAACGCTTCTGTGCTCGAATCCCCCCTCGGACACACCCATTACACACACGGGTATCCGTGGGCGTACTTATACGGTCGCAATCCGGTCCTCGTGGCGGTACGCCACCGACAGGCCGAGCTGGCGACAGACCTCCGCCTTCTCGGACGGGGGTCGGCAGCGCGCAGCACCGCGAGCAGGCCACCGAACGCGGCGACCACCGCCGCGATCTCGTCTCGCTGAGCCGCCGGCGGCGTGAAGGTCCCTGCATTTGCTCCAGGCGGAGCTGGATCGCCTCGCGCTGGCGCTGCACCTCGTTGCTCCGCGCCGCGGCCATCGCCGGGTCCGCGCCGGCTTCCAGCGCGGCGCGGTGCCGGGCCAGCTTCCGGTCGCAGTCGGCCAGCTCGCGCTTCGCGACATCGAGCACGGTGTGCGGCGGGCCGTGGTTCCATGCGCCCTGCATCCTCCGGTCCGCACCCCTCGCAGATCACCATGCCGCGCAGCGGGTGCGGGCGACGAACCCGAGCGATGGAGGTCCTGTTCGACGACGTCCCGCGCGACCGTATCCGCGCCTGCACCTGTTCGAACACGTCATCGCTGACCAGTGTGTTGGGCGCCACTGAGGATGACGACGTAGCGCCGGGGCGGCGACGTTGAGCGTGCCGATGAGGGTGGGGATCGGCGCGGCGTGTTGACCGGGTTCGTCGGCGCCGACACGGTGCCGACGAACGGGGTCGGCGGGTTGGCGACGGCCCTCCCGCGCTTGCCGTGGCTGGATTGTGCGGGAGGACCGTGCGGTTGCGCTCGGAGGCGCGATGGTCACGGTAGGAGCGGACGCGGCGGGCGTCGAGCAGCGACTCACCTCGGGCGGGTTGACGTGCCCGCGTTGTTCGGCGGTGCTGGCCGGGTGGGGGCATGCCCGGGCTCGTGCGGTGCGCGGCCCGGCCGGGCCGGTGGCGGTCCGCCCGCGCCGGTCGCGGTGCACCGGCTGCGGGTCACGCACGTGCTGTTGCCGGTGTTCGTGCTGGTCCGGCGCGCGGACACGGCCGTGGTGATCGGCGCCGCGCTGGCCGCGAAGGCCGTCGGCGCCGGGCAGCGGCGGATCGCGGCGCTGCTGGGCCGGCCGGTAGAGACGGTGCGCGGCTGGCTGCGGCGCTTCGCCGCCCGGCTGGAATCGGTCCGCGCGGTGTTCACCCGCTGGTGCCGAGCGTTGCTGGCCGATCCGGTGCTGCTCGGGCCGGCCGGATCGGCCTGGGCCGACACCCTGGCGGCGATCACCGCCGCGGCCACCGCGGTCCGATCCCGGTTCGGAGATCTCGCCCCGAACCTCGACTCTGACCTGGACTCCGAGGTGGGCGGGGTCGGCGAGTTGGCGCGCTCGCAGAGCGTGTGGATGACGGCGGTGGCGGTGTCGGCGGGCCGGTTGCTGGCTCCCGGATGGCCGGGCTCGGACCCATGGAGTGGATCAACACCAGCTGCCCCTGCCACGAGCTGATCTTCCTCGTGATCATCGCCGCTTGACCCCCGGATGGGGGGACGACGAGCGAGAACGAGGAGGTGGCCTCGATGGCGGCCAACACCGCAGCACCGAGCAGCGTGGCGTCGGGTAGTGCGGTGTCGAGCAGTGCGGCGTCGAGCGGTGCGAGCATCCGGGGCGGGAGCAGGCAGGGAGTACGCCCGGACGAGGTGGCGGCGCGAGCGGCGCGGTCGCGGGCGATCGGGCTGTTCCGGTATCAGTTGATCCGGGAGGCGGCCGATCCGGTGCACTCGACCCGCGCGCGGGGCCGGATGGTCCGTGAGATCGCCGCCCGCACCCACCTGGACCCGGACGGGCGGCCGGTGCGGGTCTCGCGTGACACGCTGGATCGCTGGATTCGGGCCTGGCGCCGCGGCGGGTTCGACGCGCTGGTGCCCGCACCGCGCCAGGCCGGGCTGCGGATCCCGGTCGAGGTCATCGAGATGGCGGTCGCGCTGAAGCGGGAGAACCCGGCCCGGACCGCCGCCCAGGTCCGCCGGATCCTGCGCGCCCAGCTCGGCTGGGCACCCGGCGAGCGCACCCTGCAGCGCCACTTCGCCGAGTTGGACACCGACCCGCTGATCGCCGCGCAGCTGGGCGCAATCGCTGCTGGCGGCCCCGGGGCGCGAGCGGGTGTTCGGCCGGTTCGAGGCCGACCGGCCGAACGAGCTGTGGACCGGCGACGCCCTGCACGGACCTCGGGTCGGTGGGCGCAAGACCTACCTGTTCGCCTTCCTGGACGACCACTCCCGCGCGATCGTCGGGCACCGGTTCGGGTTCGCCGAGGACACCGTGCGCCTGGCCGCCGCTTTGCGCCCGGCGCTCGCGTCGCGCGGGGTCCCGGACGCGGTCTATGTCGATAACGGTCGGCGTTCGTCGACGCCTGGCTGCTGCGCGCCTGCGCCAAGCTCGGGATCAAGCTGATCCACTCCACCCCGGGCCGCCCGCAGGGCCGCGGGAAGATCGAGCGGTTCTTGTGCGCCACGATGCGACCTGTCGCATCCCCGGCATAGCCGGGAGGAACTCGAAGGGAGGTTTCTGGGTCCAATGAGGTGATCTCAGCAAGATCGGTTTCGTAGTTGGTGTTCGAAGTGGGTGAGCACGAGTGCTCCTGCGACGATCCGCCCGATTTTCGACGGGCTGGTAGTGATGCGCTGCAGCGCCCGCCAGCGGGTGGTGAGCAAGGCGAAGCCGCGTTCGCC
>NZ_JAHKRK010000188.1 GCF_019396355.1 Pseudonocardia nigra | reverse complement strand
AGAATCTGAGGCCACTGCCGCTCTTCCGGGGGAACCTCCGACTGGATCGTCAAGCACAGATCCACGAGCTCTTCCTGGTGCAGGCCAGTGGTATGATACAACGCGACGGTCCGTTCACGTGGGCTTGGTTGGCCAACCCATTCTCGCGTGAATCGGACCGTCACTCGTTTGTCGACACGCGCAAGTTGATCTCAGAACCGTAACGAAACGCTTCGCTGAATAACCCTCACGGTAAGAGGCCGCGCGGATTGATGGGTAACTCATGGGCGGCGCACGGGTCGGGTGCCCCAGCGGTGGGTGATCCAGGCGCGGCGGATCAAGCTACGCACGGTGATGATCGCGTCGGCGAGGTCGAAGAACGCCTCGACCACGACCTGGCGTCGTTCGTAGCATCGCTGTAGTCGGTTGAAGGTGTTGTGCCAGGCGTTCGTCCGCTCCACGTGCCAGCGTTGGGTGGCCTGGATCGGCGCTTTCTCGCCCTTGCGGGCGATCTCGCCGTGCAGCCCGTGGTCGGTCAGGGTGTCGCGGGTCTTGCCCGAGTCATAGCCGGAGTCCAGGTGCACGGTGATCTCGTCGGGCAGCGGCCCGAGATCGTCGAGCTTGTCCAGGGTGGGAGCCAGCAGCGGCGAGTCGTGCCGGTGCGCCCCGGCCAGCACCCGCCCCAGCGGGATGCCGTAACCGTCGACCAGCAGCGAGCGTTTCATGCCCTGCTTGCGCCGTCGACCGGCGACGGCCCGGCGACCTCGCCCCCGCTGGGGGCCTTGGTGATGCAACCGTCCACGGCGATGTCCTCGAGCAGCAGCCCGACGATGCGGTCATAGGCGTCCAGAGCGATCTGCTTGAGCTGGGCGAAGATCCCGAGCCGGATCCACTCGTCGCGGCGGGCCCGGATGGTGGTGGCCGAGCAGGTGGTGTCGGCGATGCCCTGGTAGGAGCAGCCGAACCGGAGCACCTGCAGCAGCTTGTCGAACACGATCCGGTCCGGGATCCGGCGGCGGTGGCAGCCCCCACGGATGGGTCGGTACGTAGGTCTCACGCGCCGGTAGCAGCGCGGCGAAGTTGGTCCCACAGCGGGTCGGCAAGCCATGATGGCAAGGCGGGCACGCGGCCTCCAGTCGATCACGAAGCGTAGACAACTTCATGATCGACAGGCCCGTGCCCGCTCCTCGTCTTCAACACCCGCCCGCGGCCAAGCCGTGATCAATCCGCGCGACCTCTAAGTGCGTCGATGCACGCTCCTTGGGAGCACGGCGCTACGAGATTGGGGCGTACTCCGTCAGGTCCTTGAGGATCAGGTCAGCGGCGATTGGACCGATACCGAGGTACCACAAGTCATCGGAGACCTCGTGCGCCTTTCCGGCCGACACGACGTCTAGCCTCTGCCACAGCGGGCCCGCGGTGACCTCGGCCTGGTTAGTCTCGTCAGGGTTGCCGTAGGCGGCGTAGAAGAGGATGTCTCCCTCGGCCTGGTTGATCTGCTCCTGGCTGACCTCGACAAAGGTCTTGTCAACCTGCTGCGAGGCGGGGCGGGCGAAGCCGGCGTCGTGCAGGACGGTGCCGATGAACGAGCCTTCGCCGTAGAGTCGGATGCTGCCGGACATGAACCGCACCATGCTTACCTCCAGCTGCGATGGGTCGCCGAATGCCTCGCCCACTTGCTTCGCGTTCTGCTCGTAGGCCGCCAGGATGCGCTGGGCCTCGGCCTGCTTGCCTAGCGCCTCGGCCGCGAGCTGGAAGTTCTCCTTCCAGGCGACGCCGACCTTCTCGGCGAACACGGTCGGGGCGATCTGGCTGAGCTGGCTGTAGAGGGCCTCGTGGCGAACCTTGTTGGACAAGATGAGATCGGGCTGCAACGAGGCGATCGCCTCGAGGTTCGGCTCACCGATGGTGCCGACCACGGCCACGTCCTGCGTCCGCTCGGCGAGGTAGGACTGCAGTCCTGAGGTGGCGTCGGCGCGGACCGCGCCGACCGGGGTGACGCCGAGGGCCAAAACCGAGTCGAGCTCCCCGGTGTCGAGCACGACCACGCGCTGCGGGGTACCGGAGACGTCGGTATTTCCCATCGCGTGTTGGACGGTCCTCGTGGTGTCGGCGGAGCCGCTATCGGCGCCGGGTGCGGAGTCCGTTTCAGAGCCGCATGCGCCCGCTAGCAGGGCTACCAGGCCGATCAACGCCGGCAGCAGTTGCCGCGATCGTGGCATCACTCCTCCTCCAGTTAGCGAAGTGAGCCTACGCTAACAACGGCCATTTGCCGCCCTACATTCGGGTCGGATGGACTGCGGCCGAGGCCTGGCGCGCGACGGTCACCGCCCCGCGCGCCACGGAGAGATCCAGGTCACTTCATCGTTCCGGATCGGGACTGCGTTTGTAAGGTTAGCCTCGCCTCGCTAAAGTGATCGACCGTTGCCGGAGGCAACAGCGAAGGGGCCGCCAGATGACCGTCACCGACAGTGCCATCGAGTCCGTCCACGATTCCGTCCTCGCCTGTGTGGGCAACACGCCGCTCACCGCGTTGGGCCGACTTTTTCCCGAACCGGATGTCGAGGTGATCGCCAAGCTCGAGCTCATGAATCCGGGCGGGAGCATGAAGGACCGTCCCGCCCGCTACATCGTCGAGAGCGGCCTGGCGGACGGGTCGATCCCCCGGGGCGCCCACCTGGTGGAGAGCAGCTCGGGCAACTTCGGGATCGCATTGGCCATCGCGGCCCGGCTGCACGGGCTCGCGTTCACCTGCGTGGTCGATCCGAAGGCGACATCGGCGAACATTGCCATCCTGCGTCACCTCGGCGCCGAGGTCGACGTGGTCCGGGAGCCGGACGACGCCGGCGGCTACCTGCAGACCCGCATCGAGCGCGTGCGGGAACTGCTGCGTCAGCGGCCCGACTCCATCTGGGTCAATCAGTACGCGAACAGCCGCAATTGGCAGGCCTACTACGAGGGCACGGGGGCAGAGATGTCCGCGGACCTCGTGCAGGCGCCGGATTACTTCTTCGCCGCTGTCAGCACCACGGGCAGCATCCAGGGCTGCTCCCGGCGCTTGCGCGAGCGTTTCCCGGGGGTGCGGGTGGTGGCCGTCGACGCCGTGGGCTCGATCATCTTCGGCGGGGTCCCGGGGCGCCGGGAGATCCCCGGCATCGGGGCCAGTCGGGTGCCGGAGCTGTTCCGGCCGGAGGAGATCGACGAGGTCGTCCACGTCGACGACGTCGAGGCCGCCCGCGGCTGCCGGGCGTTGCTGGCGGCAGAGGGCATCTTCGCCGGGGGCTCGACCGGAGCCGTCGTCGCGGCCATCGCCAAGAAGCTGCCCTCCCTGCCGCGCCCCTGCCGGATCGTCACCATCTTCCCTGATCGGGGAGATCGTTATCTCGACCTCGTCTACGACGACGACTGGCTGTCCGAGCTGGAGCGCTCCCGCAGGTCCGGGTGAACGTCCGACCCACCACCGCACCCGGCAACCCGTCCGCGCCCGCCTTTTCCCCACCGGCACGAGGAGGACCATGTCCATCGCGACCGAACTGAGCCCCGCGGGAACTCCCCGCATCCTGTTCCTGAGCCGTGGCGACGTCGCCGCGGCGGGAGGGGACCACTCCGAGCTCTACGTGCAGACCCTGCGCACCGCGCTGGTCGCGCACGCGGAGGGCCGGGTGGTGCAGCCGCTCAAGCCCTACCTGCGGGCGCAGGGCAAGGACGGCCACATCGCCGACCGGATCATCGCCATGCCGGCCCACCTGAGCGACCCGGGGGTCTCCGGCGTCAAGTGGATCGGGAGCAAGCACGACAACCCGAACCGCGTCGGGTTGGCCCGCGCCAGCGGGGTCATCGCGCTGAACGACCCGGGAACCAACTACCCGATCGCCATCCTCGAGTGCAGCCTGATCAGCGCCTGGCGCACCGCCGCGGTGACCTGCGTCGCCGCCGCTGCCCTGGCCCGCAAGGACTTCGCCGAGGTCGCCGTCATCGGCTGCGGCGTCATCGGGCGCGCGCAGGTCGAAGCGTTGCTGCAGCAGTTCGACCACATCCGCACCGTGCACCTCTACGACCTCGACGGCGCCGCCGCGCGTCGTCTGGCGGACGAGGTCACCGCCGAGCGCCCGGAACTCGCCGTCCGGGTTGCGGACAGCGCGGAGGAGGCGGTTCGGGCCGGTGACCTCGTGGTCCCCTGCACCGTGACCGACCAGCCCTACATCCGTTTCGACTGGCTCGGACGAGGCGCCTTCCTCAGCAACGTCTCGATCATGGACGTGCACAAGGACGTCTTCCTTGGGGCGGACAAGATCGTGGTCGACGACTGGGACCAGAGCAACCGCGAGAAGAAGATCATCAATCAGCTGGTGCTGGAGGGGAAGTTCTCCCGCGAACAGCTGCACGCCGAGCTCGGCGAGGTGCTGGGCGGCCGGCGGCCCGGCCGGGAGAGCGACGACGAGATCATCGTGCTGAACCCGATGGGCATGGCCGTGGAGGACATCGCCTGCGCCGCGGAGATCTACACCCGGGCCAAGCAGCAGCAGATCGGCACCTGGCTGGACCTGTACTGAGCCCGGAACCGTCATGAACCGTGAGCACGGTCGCGAGCAGCCCGGCGACCTCGTGATGCGTGACCTGGTCGACGCGCTGATCCAGGAGAACCTTTGGGGGTTCGCCGACGCCGCGGCGGTCACTGCGCCCTCGGCGGAGGGGCCCGAGCCGGTGGCGCCCGGCGAGCAGTGGCGTCGCGTCGACCTGATCGACGGGTGGATCTGCTTCCGCGCCCGCCCGGCGGGCGCGTTGCAGCCCTACCGGCTCTCCCGCGCACCCGTCTGGCATCGGGCGCCGGAAGCACCGCCGCGGCCGCTGGAACCGGAGGAGCTGCTGCGGCTCCTCGCCGAGGCCCACCCGCCGGCACCCGGCGACCCGCCACATGCCGCGCAGGTCGTCGCGGATCTGCGCACGGCGGTGCAGCACGCCGCCGTGGTCGACGGCGGCCGAACCCGGCTGGCGGATGCCCGGCCCCGGCCCGCGGGGCTGCTCGCCGCCGAACGACTCGCCGTCACCCGGAACCGTCCCTTCCACCCGACGGCTCGCGCGGCCGCCGGCTGGACCGCCGACGAGCTGGACCGCTACGGCCCGATGCGGCAGCAGCCACTCGGCCTGGACTGGGTGGCGGTGCGCCGGGACCGGCTGCGGCACGGTACCGGCACCGGGTCGGACCGGCTGCACGAGCTGCTGCTCGACGAGGCGGACCGCCGGCGGCTGGACGCCGCGCTCGACCGCACCGGGCTGCACGCCGAGGAGATGCAACCGTTGCCGGTGCACCCGTGGCAGCTCGAGCACGTGCTTCCCACCGCGTACGCGGCCGAGCTGGCCGCGGGCGAGGTGGTGCCCCTGGTGCGCGACCTGGGCCGGTTCCACCCGACCGCCTCGCTGCGCACGCTCACCACCGCCCCCGAGACGGAGCTGCACGTCAAGCTCCCGCTCGGGATCGCCACCCTCGGGGCCGCCCGGCTGCTGCCGCCCCGCTATCTGGACAACTCCGAGCGCGCGCAGCAGCTCATGCAGCAGCTGATCGAGCGGGACGCGGTGCTGCGGGCCCGGGTGCAGCTCTGCGACGAGCGGGCCTGGTGCGGCTGGCGCGACCCCGGCGGCGCCGACGAGTTCGACGACCGGCCCGGGCAGCTGTGCGCCCAGCTGCGCGCCTATCCGGCCGGCCTGTTCGAGGATCCGGCCGTGCTCGTGCTGCCGATGGCGGCGCTGGCCGCGCACGAGTGGGACGTACTGGGCCCGGCGGTCAGCGGTAACCGGTTCGGCGCGGCCGACGCGGCCGAGCTCTTCCGGCAGCTGGCCGGTGCGTTCTGCGAGATGGGGCTGGCGTTCCTGCGCTACGGCGTGCTGCCCGAGCTGCACGGCCAGAACGTGGTGGTGGCGCTGCGCGACGGCGCGGTGGACCGGTTCGTGCTGCGCGACCACGACACCCTGCGGCTCTACCCGGGCTGGATGGCCGCCGAGGGGGTGGCCGACCCGGGGTACCGGATCCGGCCGGCTGCCCCGCAGTCGCTGTGCCTGCCCTCGGCGGAGGCGCTGGTCGGCTACCTGCAGACCCTGGGCTTCCAGGTCAACCTGTACGGCGTTGCCGACGCGCTGTGCCGGCACTACGGGCTCGACGAGCGGATGCTGTGGGCCGAGCTGCGTGCGGCGGTGGTCGACGCGCTGGCCCTGCTCGCGCTACCCGGCCCGGTCGTCGGCTTGCTGGAACGTCAGCTGCTCCAGGTCCCCACCTGGCCGAGCCGGCTGGTGCTGGGTCCGTTGCTGCGCCAGGGGCGGTCCGGTGGGGTGAGCATGCCCGCAGGAACCGGGCGGGTTCCCAACCCGCTCGCCCCGGTCTCCGCCGTGAGCGCCCCGTGATGCGGCCCGGCCTGATCCGGAAGCGACACCTCCGGTGCCGCGGAACCCACCTGCCCGGCGGCGCCCGCCGCGGGTTCGTGGTGCTCTGGCTCGGCCAGTTCACGGCGATCGCCGGGCTCACCGTCGTGGTGCCGCTGCTGCCATTCTACCTGGCCGGCCTGGGTGTGCCGGAGCACGACGTGCCGTGGTGGACGGCGGTCTCACTGGCAGCGCCGGCCGTCACCCAGATGATCACCGCGCCACTGTGGGGCATCGTCGGGGACCGGTACGGCCGCAAGGCGATGGTCGTGCGGGCGCACGCCGGACTCGCGCTCGCGGTGGGGCTGATGGCGCTGGCCGACGGCCCCGAGGAGTTCCTGGGCTACCGGCTGCTGCAGGGCGCCTGCGGCGGGGTGGTCGGCGCGACCGCCACGTTCGCCAGCTCGCTCGCCCCCGCCCAGCGCCGGGGCCGGGCGCTCGGCGGGTTGTTCGGGGCCGTCGCCGCCGGGTCCCTGGTGGGCCCGCTGGCCGGCAGCCTGCTCGCGACCGGGTACGGGTACGGGGCACTGTTCGGTGCCATCGCCGCCCTGCTCGCGTTGTCGAGCCTGTCGGCGCTGGTCCTGCTGCGCGAGCCGGCGGGTGGCCCGCGCGCGGCCGGCGCGCCCGAGGCCGGCGGTCCGACACTGTGGGCCGCGGCCGCGGAGCTGCTGCGCAGTCTGCGCAGCCGCCACCTGCTGATGGCAGGGGTGGCCGGGCAGGCCGGCGTCTACGCGCTGCTGGTCCTGTTCGCCCCGCGGGTCGCGCAGGTCACCGGCTCCGTCGCCGCCGCGACGGTGTGGGTGGGCATCCTGCAGGCGGTCACCTGGGCGGCGTCCCTCGTCGGGGGTCCCTGGTGGGGCCACCGCAACGACCGGCACCGCCCGGAACTCGGTTTCGCGATGGCGGCCGCCGGCTGCGGTCTCGCGGTCGCCCTGCAGGCCGTACCGGTCACGGCGGCGGGCCTGCTGCCGTTGCGCGTCGCGCAGGGCTTCTGCTTCGCCGCGCTCGTCCCGTCCGTACAGCACGTCATCAGCCGCCTGGTCGCGGAGCGGGCGCGCGGCGCCGGGCTGGGCATCGCCCAGGCCCTGCTGGACCTCGGCCAGGTCCTCGGCCCGCTGCTCGGCGCGCTGGCCGCGGCCCTGCTGCCGGCTCCCGCGGCGTTCGCCACGGTCGGTGTGCTGTTCGGGCTGGCCTCGGCGCTGGCTCTGGCCGGCGACCGCGCCGCCCGCCGCGACGCCACCACGACCCCGGAACACTCCCGTCCCGCACTCGGCGGAAGCAGGTGACCCACCCATGACCGAGACCACCACCCCGGCGATCAGCCCGGCGCCCCCGCGCGCGATCGCCGAGCGCGCCGCCACCAAGCGACTGCTCAACGCCTTCCTGCGGGAGACCGGCGGCGACCCGCCGGCCGACCCGGGGCTGCGGGTGCCGCTACCCGCGTCCGGCTGCGCCCTGCTCGGCACCATCCGGCACCGGTCGGTGCTCGGCCACCACGACTACGGCGACGAGTTCTGCGTGCAGCACGACGACAGCGACACGGCACGCCCGGTCGGGCACGACGAGCTGGTGACGCTGCTGCTCACGGAGGTGGCGGCGCTCGCCGCGCGGACCGCGGGCGAGCCGTCCGACGGCCCGGCGCGCACGGCGGAGCTGGCCGCCCAGATCGACAACAGCGTGGCGCGCACGACCCGTTACCTGCAGTGCGAGCGCCCCCCGCGACCGCCCGCGACGGACCCACGGGCCCTCACCCGGCACACCGAGCAGTCGCTGCTGTTCGGCCACCCGTTCCACCCGACCCCGAAGAGCGCCGAGGGGTTCGGCCCGGACGATCTCGCGGCGTACGCGCCCGAGCTGCGGGCCAGCTTCCGGCTGCACTACCTGGCGGTCGCTCCCGAGCTCCTCGTGGAGGACCGGGTGGCGCCCGACCCCTGGGTCGCACCCGAGGTCGAGCAGCAGGCGCGACGGTTGCTCGGGGCGGACCGCCCTGCCCACGCGCTGCTCCCGATGCACCCCTGGCAGGCCAACCACCTGCGCCGGGCGGACGCGTTCGCGGCCCTGGTCGCCGAGGGCGCCATGGTACCGCTCGGCCCGCTCGGCCCCGCGGTGTACCCCACGTCGTCAGTGCGCACGGTGTGCGACCCCGCCTTCGCCACCGCGTGGAAGCTGCCGCTGCACGTGCGGATCACCAACTTCGTCCGCAACAACCCCCCCGAGCACGGCCGGCGGGCCGCCGACGCCGGGCGGGTGGTCGCCGCGGTGCGCGGCGGCTGGGACCACGACGCGTTCGCGGTGCTGCTGGAGACCGGTTACCGCACGGTCGACGTCCCGGCGCTGGCCGCCGACCTCACCGTGCTCTACCGCGAGAACCCCTTCGCCACCCGCCCGGAGGCACCGCAGGTGCTGGCCGGCCTGCTGGAGGACGGCACCGACGGTGCCGAGCCGGCGCTGATCGGCTACGTCCGGCAGGCGACCCGGCGCCGCGACGGCCTGCTGCCGGCCGCCGACACCGGCCGGTGGCTGTGCCGCTACCTCGAGATCTCGCTGCTACCGCTGCTCGCGGTGTTCTGCGCGGACGGCGTCAGCCTGGAGGCCCACGTGCAGAACTCGCTGCTGCACCTGCAGGACGGCTGGCCGGCCCGGTTCTACGTGCGTGACATGGAGGGCACCAGCGTGAGCCGCCGGCGCGTCGCCGCCGGCGTCGTCGCCGCCGACAGCCCGGTGCTCGTCGACGACGACGAGGCCTGGCTGCGGCTGAGGTACTACGTGCTGACCAACCACCTCGGTCACCTCGTGCACGTCCTCGGCCGGCACGCGGAGGGTGGCGAGGCGGGCCTCTGGCAGGTGGTACGGGACATGGTGCGGTCGGCGCCGCCGGGCCGGTACCGCAGTGAGCTGCTCTCCTCGCCGGTACTGCCGGCCAAGGCCAACCTGATCAGCCGCTTCGCCGGGCGCGGCGAGCGCCCGCTGTACGTGGACGTCCCCAACCCGATACGCGAGGTGAACGCATGACCGCAGGCACCCTCCCGGCCCCGACGACCGTCGGCGCGCCGGGCACCGCCGACCTCGTCCAACGCGCCCTGCGGGCTCCGCAGCTGGAGCAGGTGCGGCGGCGGCTGTTCCGCCAGCTGCTGGAGTCACTGTTGTACGAGGAGGTGCTGGCCGCGCGCCCGACCGGCGACGGGACCTGGGTCGTCGACGGCCGCGACGAGGACGGCGAGCCGGTCGGCTACCTGTTCGGCGCGACCCGCCGGTACGGCTTCGACCGGGTCCGGCTGGGTCCGGAGCCGGTGCTGCGCCGGGCCGGCGGTACCACCGCTGAGGCCGACTCGACCACCCGGCTGCTCGGCGAGGTGCGAGACGGTCTCGACGCGGACCCGGCACGGCTCGCGACCTTCGCCCGGGAGCTGGAGGAGACGCTGGTCAAGGACGCGCTCGCGCAGTACGTGCGCGCGCAGCGCGGGGACCGGCTCGCCGGCGCGGACCACGACACTCTGGAGTGGGCGATCATGGACGGGCATCCGTACCACCCCGCCTACAAGTCCCGCATCGGCTTCGACCTGGACGACGACCTCGCCTTCGGACCGGAGTTCGCCCACCCGGTGCGCCCGCTCTGGCTGGCCGCGCACCGGGCGACGGCGCGGGTCGCCGTCTCCGGCGAGCTCGACGAGGCGGCCTTCCTGCGCGAGCAGCTCGGCGCCGCCACGATCGAGGAGTTCCACGAGCGGATCCGCGAGGCCGGGGCCGACCCGGCCGACCACGCGCTGCTGCCCGTCCACCCGTGGCAGTGGCGCGAGCACGTCTGCCGCGCCTTCGCCCGGCAGCTGCGCGCCGGTGAGCTCATCGTCCTCGGCGAGGACCCGCACGCCCACCTGGCCCAGCAGTCCATCCGCACGCTGGCCTGCCGCGACGTCCCGGAGCGGGCGTACCTGAAGCTGTCGCTGTCGATCGTCAACACCTCGACCAGCCGGGGCCTCGCCCCGCACACGGTCGGCAACGCCGCGCCGATCTCGGACTGGCTGCGCCGCGTGGTGGACGACGACCCGTACCTGAGCCGCGAGCTGGGACTGATCGTGCTCGGCGAGGTGATGGGCGTCGCCGTCGACCCGCCGCCGGTGTCGGAGCTGCTGCGCGAGGACGGCTACGGCGCGCTGGCGTGCATCTGGCGGGAGAGCCTGCACGTCCACCTGGAACCCGGGGAGCAGGCAGTGCCCTTCACCGGGCTCACCGCCCGCGAGCTGGACGGCACTCCGCTGGTCGACCCGTGGGTGCGGGAGTACGGGGTGCGGCGGTGGGTGGAGGACCTCGTCGCCGTGAGCGTGCTGCCGTTGGTGCACCTGCTCCAGGGCCACGGCATCGCCCTGGAGGCGCACGCCCAGAACATGCTGCTGGTGCACTCCGGCGGGCGACCGCGGCGGCTGGCGGTGAAGGACTTCCACGACGGCATCCGGTTCTCCCGCGCCCACCTGGCCGACCCGGAGCGCTGCCCCGAGCTCGCTGGGACCCCGGCGCACCACACCAACCGCAACTCCTTCCTGGAGACCGACGACCTCGACCTCGTCACCGACTTCCTGCTCGACGCGTTCTGCTTCGTCAATCTCGGCGAGCTGGCGATCCTCCTCGACGACGCCTACGGGTTCGCCGAGCCGGAGTTCTGGGCGGCGGTCCGCGACGCGATCGAGGCCTACCAACGCCGCCACCCGGAGCTCGCCGACCGGTTCGCGCAACTCGACGTGTTCAAGCCGTTCCTTGCGGTGGAGAAGCTGACGACCCGGCGGCTGCAGCCGGACACCGAGCTGCGGCTGCACAGCGTGCCCAACCCGCTCGCGGGCAGCACCGCGCGGAGCAACCGGGGGTCCTGCTGATGCTGCGCCCCAACGCGGTGAAGGCGAAGCTCGCCGCGGGTGAGGAGGTCTACGGCCTGTTCTGCGCGATCCCCTCCCCGGTGCTGGTGGAGATGATCGGCTGTGCCGGTTACGACCTGGTCATCCTCGACACCGAGCACGCCCTGGTCGACCCGCAGCAGCTGGAGAACCTCGTCCGGGCCGCCGAGGCGGTCGACCTCACCCCGTTCGTCCGCGTGTCGGAGGCCGACCCGGGTGCCGTGCTGCGCGCCCTGGACGCCGGCGCGATGGGCGTCGTCGTCCCGCACGTGCGGCGGCGCCCGGACGTGGACGCGGCGATCCGCGCCGCTCGCTACGCGCCCGAGGGGATGCGCAGCCTGGGCGGCGGCCGAGTTCCCGGGTTCGGCCGGATCGACCTGGTCGACTACGTCCGGCGGGCGAACGCGGAGATCATGGTGGTGCCGATGATCGAGGACGCGGAGGCCGTGGACGACCTGCCTGCGATCCTGGCCGGCGGGGGCGTCGACCTGGTCCTGGAAGGCGCCGCCGACCTCTCCCAGTCCTACGGGGTGCCCTGGCAGACCCGCCATCCACGGGTCCGGGACGCGGTGCGCCGGGTGCACACCACCTGCACCGAGCACGGTGTGCCGTTCTGCGCGATCCCCCGCACCCGCTCCGATCACGAGGAGTGGCGTGCCGCCGGAGTGCGGGCGTTCGTGCTCGGCGAGGAGCGAGGCCTGGCCGCCCGCGCCCTGCGCGCCCACCTCGACCTGCACCGCTTCGAGGAGACCATGTGAACGACGACCTGACGAAGCTGATCCTGGACCGGGCCGGCGGCGCCCGCCCGGTGTGCCTGTACGGCTACGACCTGGACCTGCTCGCCGAGCACGTCGAACGAGTCGTCGCGACGCTGCCCGAGCGGTGCCGGATGTTCTACGCAATGAAGGCCAACAGCAGCGAGCCAGTGCTGCGCACGCTCGCCCCGCTCGTCGCCGGCTTCGAAGTCGCCTCCGGCGGGGAGGTGGCCAAGGCGCGCGCGGTGGACGAGCGGATCCCGTTCATCTTCGGCGGGCCGGCCAAGACCGAGCACGACATCGCCGCGGCCCTGACGCACCGGGTGGCCCGCTTCCACGTGGAGAGCGAGCTCGAACTGCACCGGATCTCCGCGGCGGCGGGCCGGGCCGGCCGCGTCGCCGACGTCCTGCTGCGGGTGAACCTCACCGGCCCGTTCCCGATCGCCACCCTGGCCATGGCCGGGCGGCCCACCCAGTTCGGCATCGACGAGGAACGCCTGCCCGAGGCGGTGCGGACGGCCCGCCGGCTGCCGCACCTGCGCCTGGTCGGGTTCCACCTGCACTCGGTGTCCAACAACCTCTCGGCCGCGGCCCACCTGGACATGCTGGAGCTCTACCGGCGCCGGGTGACGGGCTGGGAGCGCGAGTTCGGGCTCGCCTGTGAGGTGGTGAACTTTGGCGGCGGCATCGGTGTCAACTACGCGGACCTGGCCGAGCAGTTCGACTGGCCGTCGTTCGCCCGCGGGCTCGGCGAGCTTGTCGGGCGGTCCTTCCCAGCGCATTGGCAGGAGATCGACTTCGAATGCGGGCGTTTCCTCGTCGCGGGCTGCGGCTCCTACGCGGCCGAGGTCCTGGACGTCAAGCGCAACCACGGGGAGGCCTACGTCATCCTGCGCGGCGGTACCCACCACTTCCGGTTGCCGGTGTCCTGGCAGCACAGCCACCCCTTCACCGTGGTCCCGGTCGACCGGTGGCCACTGCCGAGCCCGCGCCCTGAGGTGCGCGACGAGCCGGTGACCGTGGTCGGCGAGCTGTGCACCCCCAAGGACGTGCTGGCCCGCGGCGTGGTGGTGCCCCGGGTGCGCGCCGGGGACGTGCTACTGTTCAGCCACGCCGGCGCCTACGGCTGGGAGATCTCCCACCACGACTTCCTCAGCCATCCCCACCCCGACCACGTGTTCCTCGGTGAGGTGCCCCGTTGTTCTCGGACTACGGCCCGCATGGGATCGGATCCGAAGGGTGGCGAGAATAGATGCCTCGGAAGTACAGGAAGTTCAGTCCCGAGTTTCGGGATGACGCGGTACGGCTGGTGATCGAGAGCTCGCGTCCCTATCACTCAGGTCGCGCGTGAACTCGGCATCAATGAAGGAACTCTCGGGAACTGGCTGAACCAGTACCGGAACGAGCACGCCGGCGACGAGCACCGCTGACATCGAGCGAGCGCGCGCAGCTGCACGAAGCACAGCGGGAACTCCGCGAGCTGCGCATGGAGAACGAGTTCCTGAAAATTGTGGCCCTGATGACCGGCGTGCAGCGGGCGATCCGGCGCGCGGTGTGCGCCGGGCGTCACCACCGGAAACGCCCACCGACCCCTATCCTGGCCACCGCCCCCGAGTGGGAATTCCGGTGAGCAACTCTGGTCAAGACCATTAAGCGCCATCACCATCGCGCTGCTCGCGACCAATGGGCTGACCCGTAGGTTCGTGGGCGATCTCGAGCATGCCCTCGATCCTGGTGCCCGCGATGCCAGCCGGCGTACTTGTCTCCGACGACCAGATGGATGAGATCACCTGAAGCCCCCGAGGACAGGGGCGCGCCGGAGAGCCGGAGTCACCGAACGACTCCGGGCCAGCCCAAGTGGGCGGAGACGTCGCTGCGGGCAGTAGCCCCCTCACTGCGGTAGCTGCGCAGGCGGGGTACCACTGGCGCCGATCACCAGTCCTTGCCCGACGTGCTCCACGACTCGGCGGGCGGCGGATCCCCTGATGCGTGGGCCCGCAGAGAAGGCCATCGAGGGGCGACGCATCACTCCATCTCGGGGCGAACGTCGACAATCGCGAAGCCGTCCCCGATTCCATTGTCGGCGCTGCGCGCCGTGGCGATGTCCATCAGGACACGGGGGCAGCCACGATCGTTACGTCGCCCCCACCTGGGCGCAATGCCCGGCCGTACCGAGGAAGTAGTCGTTGCCATCACCGAAGACGAAGTTCATCGTGCAGCGCATCGGCGAAACCATCCACGAACACGGGCGGATGCCGGTGAAGAGCAGAGCGCTCGCCGGAAGCTCCACGCCCGCTGGAACAGCTATCGTCTGGCCCTGCTCGGTGGCTGCGACCACCCGCGCGTGCAGCGCGGGAACGTACCAGTCGAGTTGCGGGAGCTCGAGCGGCACCACGGCCCCGCTCGCCGGCCGGGCATGGACCGCGGACTGTTGCAGCTTAACCGCCGGTTCGGTGCCGGTGATTGCTCATGCAGGTTCTCGGCCGAGCAGGGTTGCCCGGCGGTAGTACTCGTAGAGTCCGTCGAGCAGCGGCCCGGTGTGGGGGAGGATCTCGTCGTCGGCGCAGACCATGGATAGCCCGCGGAGCGCGACGTCGAGGCCGGGTGCTTCGGGGGCGTCGAAGCGCTCGTCTTCGAGGCCGGCCTCGTGGATGATCTCTGCGATCTTCCACAGCACGGGGTCGTCGAGCTGGAACCGGCGCAGAATGGTCTCGAAGCTGCAGTCGCCGTCGTGGTGGGACAGCTTGACGCCGGGGCATGTCGTAAGCGGTCGCGTCATCGGGGACCGCGGCGGGGTCGCGCCGCACCCCCGGTCGCCTCGTTGCTGGCCTGATCAGGCTCGAAGTCGGTGCCGCACACCCGCATGTGATCGGCCCGGCCGCCAGCACGGTCGGCGCGACTCGGATGCGGCGCCCGCAATCGCACACGCACGGCGGCGGCGTGGGCTTCTTCGGCTTCCCCCCGTCGGTGGTCTCAGCCGTGCGGTGCAGCCGCAGCGCCCGCCCCAGCTGGTCGATCACCTCGGCGTAGTCCTTGCGGGTGCTGGTGGGGAGGCTGGTCGGGGACCAGCCGATCCGCGGGTCCTTGGTGACCTCGATCCCGAGTTCCTCGCCCAGCGCCTTGAACCTCGCGTTGTGCCAGCGCCCCTGCCGCGAGGTGTCCTTGATCCCCCGCACGTGCGCCAAGGCGTGCGCGGCCTCGTGCAGCAGCGTCCCCAGCACGTCGGCCGGTCCGCGCGCGATGCCCTCGCCACCGACGAACACCTCCGGCAGCCGCGCCCCGCCCTCCTGTGCAGGGTCGGCCTGGTCGGAGTTCCAGCGCATCGCGGCGAAGTGCCCCAACCGCAGCGCGCCCGCCGCGCCGATCGACCCGGCGCCGAGCACCAGCACCACCGCGGGAACCTCCGTGTGACGGGCACGGATCGCGGCCCACGCCCCTTCCAGCGCGGCGACCATCGGCGCACTGATCGGCCCCTCCCCCGGCGTTGACACGTGCGCGTCAACCAGCCGAGTCATGTCCACGGCGGGCGTGATCATCGGGTCACCTCGATCGGCTCGGCCACCCGCCCGGCCAGGGTGCGGCACAGCGCCGTGCGGTCGGGGTGGGAGAACTGCGCGACCGGGAGGCCGTCGCGGACCTGCCAGTACCCGGGCGCGACGCTGACGGCCTGCTCGCCGCAGCCCGGACAGATCAGCTCGTCGGGGTCGACGAACCGCCGAACCGTCCGGCTGGTCGCGCTGGTTGTGGTGCTGGTGCCCATGCTGGCCTCCGTGCTGCTGTGGGCCTGTCGGCCCGTCCCCTTGGGGTGGCGGGCGCTGTTCCCCCGCCGCCGCAAGGCGTCCCAGCACGGCCGTGGAGGCTCGCGGTCACGGGCGGCCGCAGGCCGTCGCGACAGCGACGCGGAGCGTCAGCGGAGCGCCCTTGACCGTGAGGTCGGCCGTGCTAAGCCAAGGGCCGGCAGGCCCCCGCCGCAGGCGGTCCATCGGGGTAGTTCCTCGGCCCGCGCGGCCCTGAGCGCAGACCCGACCCGCTGCGTGTCCGGCGGGCCGGTGACCTGGTCGGACGTCGCATACTGTCGGTGGTGCCTGTCACAGTGGGCGCATGGAGGTCACCGAGAACGACATCAAGCGGATTCCGGTGGGCAACCTCCGGGTGCCCCGCGCCGAGTTCGCCGCCGTCTGGGCCGCCGCGCAGCGGCGGTGCCGCGAGCAGGGCGACCGCGGCATCACCGACTGGTACGCGGCCGGTGTCGCATCCACGTGCCAGTGGATGGCCGGCGCCATCGTCGAGGCTCCCAACGGTGCCCGGTTCCCCGCGTACTCCCCGGTCACGGACCGCACGACGACGGCGTATGAGGAGCTGATCGAGGCGGAGTACCAGGCCGCAGAGCTGCTCGACGTCCGCCGGCCCGATCTGCTGGAACACCGGCCCGGGTGGTGTGAGGCCATCCGGGCGACACTGCGGTGGGCGTGGCGCCGCAACGGTCCGCCGCCCCTCCACGACCCGACACCGGCGAGCACCGCGCAATAACGCCCCTCACGACACGTCTACCTGGTCGTATTCGGCGGGCTCGAAGTCATCGGTGTCCTCGTCGACGTCGGCGGTCTCGTCGGCGTGGTCGTCGGTGTGCCAGCGGTTCAGTTCCTCGGCGCGGTGCTCTTCGGCTTCCTGCGCGTCGGCGGCGTCGCGGGCGCGCATTTCGACCAG
>NZ_JAHKRK010000187.1 GCF_019396355.1 Pseudonocardia nigra | reverse complement strand
CGCCGCCTGACGCCCGCCCGGAACGCCAGCAAGGTGGCGATACTGCCACTGGACGGCAGCATCGCCACCTTGCTGCCACAGGGGGGCGCCGCGGGGCACAGCGGACAGGGCGGGTCAGGCGCGCGTTCTCAGGGCCGCTTCCAGCAGCGGGGTCAGGAGGTCCACCTGCCAATTCCTCGCGCCGCCCGCGCGGAGTGCCGCCGCCACGTCGCCGTCCTGCGGCGGGGCCCAGCAGATGCGGCGCAGCAGGTCGGGTTGCAGGAGGTTCTCCACCGGGACCGAGCGCTCGGCCCCGACCTCGGCGATCGCGGCGCGGGCCGCGGCGAGGCGGGCGGCGGCGTCGGGGTCGCGGTCGGACCACCGCGCGACCGGGGGCGGGCCGTCGGCCGGTGCGGCGGCCTTCGGCAGCTCCGCCGCGTCGAGCCGGGCGGCTTGTGCGAGCGCCGAGAACCAGTAGTTGGTGAGGCGACGCTGGGAGCGGCCGCGGAAGACCGGCATCGCGGCCAGCGCCTGCGCCGACTCGGGGCCGGCCACCGCGGCCTCGACGATCGCCGAGTCGGGGAGCACGCGTCCGGGGGCGATGTCGCGTTCGGCCGCGAGCCGGTCACGGGCCTCCCACAGCGCCCGGACGGCAGCCAGCCGCCGCGGCTTGCGGATCTTGTGGATGCCGGACGTGCGCCGCCAGGGCTCGGCACGCGGCGCCGGCGGGGGAGCGGTCCGCACGGCCTCGAACTCCTCCAGCGCCCACTCGAGCTTGCCCTGCTCCGCCAGCAGCCCGGCGAGGACGTCGCGCAGCTCGACGAGCACCTCGACGTCCAGGGCCGCGTAGACGAGCCAGTCCTCGGGGAGCGGACGCCGGGACCAGTCGGCGGCGCCGTGGCCCTTCTCCAGTGACAGCCCCAGCAGCTGTTCGACGAGCGGTCCGAGCCCGACGCGGGGGAGCCCGGCGAGCCGACCGGCGAGCTCGGTGTCGAACAGCCGGGACGGGGTGAGGCCGACCTCGGCGAGGCAGGCCAGGTCCTGGTTGGCGGCGTGCAGCACCCACTCCGGGCCGCTGAGCGCCGGGGCGAGGGCCGACAGGTCGCCGTCGAGCGGGATGGGGTCGACGAGCGCGGTGCCCGCACCCTCGCGGCGCAGCTGCACCAGGTAGGCCCGCTGCGAGTACCGGAACCCGGAGGCGCGTTCGGCATCGACGGCGATCGGCCCGGCGCCCGCTGCGAAGGCGTCGGCGGTGCGCCGCAGCGCGGGCAGGTCGGTGACGACCTGGGGAAGCCCGTCCGCGGGCGCGAGCAGTGGCACCGGCGCCGGGCCGGCCTGCTGGTCCTGATGGCTCTCTGCGGTCAGCGGATGACCCCGGCCCGCATCGCCAGCGCGACCATCTGGGCGCGGTCGCCGGTACCGAGCTTGCGCCCGATCCGCGACAGGTGGCTCTTCACCGTGAGCGCCGACAGGCTCAGCGCCTCACCGATCTCCTTGTTCGACTGGCCGTCGGCGACCAGCTGCAGCACCTCGACCTCGCGGGCCGACAGCTCGCGCGGCGTGTTGTCGGTGCCCGGCACCCGGCTGCCGGTGGCGAGCAGCGGGGCGACCGTGGGGTCGGCGTACACGCCGCCGTCCAGCACCCGCTTCACGCCGTCGGTGACGATGGCCGCCGACGCCGACTTGAGCAGGTACGCCTGCGCGCCCGCCTGGAACGCCGACCGCACCGCGTACGGGTCGTCCGAGGACGCCAGCACGACGAGACGGTTCCAGCCCAGCGACCGCAGCTCGGTGACGAGGTCGAGCCCGCTCCCGTCGGGGAGGCCGAGATCGAGGATCGCGAGGTCGCACGGCCCGTTGGCGTGCGCCCTGGCCCGTGCCTCGGCCACCGAGGCGGCCTCGTAGACCGTGCCGGCGCCCATCGTGCGCAGCCGCGCCGCGATCGCCTCGCGCAGGAGCGGGTGGTCGTCGACCACCAGCACCGTGAACAGCTCTTCCCGCGGGTGCGGGACCATCGCGGGCGACAGCACAGCATGGGCGGGCGGGTTGTGCCCCGCTGCGCTACGCGCTGGCGCGCCCTGGCCCACAACGGCCACGTCGGTTACCTCCCTGGAGTCGGTCGTTGCCCCCCGACCGGCACCAGAACCCCGGTCGGTGGAGCTGTCGCCCGACCGCCCGAGGAGGTGTCGTGGAGGAAGCGTAGCCCCCCAAGCGGTCTAACGTCGTGTATCGGATCGAACTTCTCCGGGTGAAAGTTACAGCGTTGTCGATATCGGTCCACCCGTACGAGTGAAGAAAGTGATCACGCGGAGCGTCGAAGGCGCAGGTGAACACCCCGATTCACACCGTTCGGCGAGCGAGCGGAAGCACTCCGACGGGTGGCAGGCCCGCGGCCGACGCGACGAGCGTGCAGAACGCCTCGGCGTGGCGGGACAGGTCCGACGCGGTCGGCGTCCACGACGCCCGCAGCTCCACGTCGTCGTCCCGGCGGGGTCCGGCGATGTCGCCGAAGCGGACCGAGGACGTCTGGGTGACGGTGCCGCCGAGCGCGACGTACTCGGCGCCGTGCTGCTCGAGCGCCTCCGTGAGCCACGACCAGCCGACGACGGGCAGCATCTCGTCGCCGAGCTGCTCGGGCTCCAGTCGGGCCTGCACGAAGCAGACGAGCCGGAACGTCCCCTCCCAGGCGTCCTGGCCCGCGGGGTCGTGCAGCAGGATCAGCCGGCCGGAGGTGTCGGGCTCGACGAGGTCGTCGGGGTCCTCCCCGGGCCATCCGGCGGCCGCGTCGGCCTCCACGCCCAACGCCCACGTGTACGGGGCGAGCCGTGGTGGCGCGTCGATCGCCGAGACGAGGAGCTCCGGCCGCGGCCGGATGGCGCGCAGCGAGGCGACCGCCTCCCGGAACTCAGGTGGTGGAGCGCTCGCGTCGGGCACGAGCGTGAACTCTAGGTCGCTCTCCGTGTTCTGCCGACGAGGCGCGCCGGTACCCGATCGGGTGGCGGGCGCCCGACGTCCGGCCGCTGCGTGATCCCGCCGGTCCCCGTGGGATGATGGCGACCTCATGGTGTCGAACTCCGCTACCGCCGACTCCGCGCTGCTCGGCCGCCGGGACCTGCACGCTGCCCCGCTGCTGGCTGCGGCCCGCGGGGACACTCCCGCGCACCTGCCGGTCTGGTTCATGCGACAGGCGGGGCGTTCACTGCCGGAGTACCGGGCGCTGCGCACCGACACCGGCATGTTGCAGGCCTGCCTCACCCCGGACCTCACGTGCGAGATCACCCTGCAGCCGGTGCGCAGGCACGGGGTCGACGCCGCGATCCTGTTCAGCGACATCGTCGTGCCGCTGCATGTGGCGGGCGTCGGCGTCGACATCGTCCCCGGTACGGGCCCCGTGGTCGCCCACCCGGTGCGCACGCTCGCCGACGTCGAGCGCCTCCCTCCGCTGCACGTGGAGCAGGTGGCCCCGGTCACCGACGCGATCGCACAGCTGCTGCGCGAGCTGGGCGACACCCCGCTCATCGGCTTCGCGGGCGCTCCGTTCACCCTCGCCTCCTACCTCGTGGAGGGCGGGCCGAGCCGCAACCACGAGCGCACCAAGGCCCTGATGCGCTCGGCGCCCGACGTCTGGCGCGCACTGATGGAGCGGCTCGCCGACACCGCCGCGGTGTTCCTGCGGGCGCAGGTCGACGCGGGCGTCGACGCCGTGCAGCTGTTCGACTCGTGGGCGGGCGTGCTCTCCGAGCGCGACTACCGCCAGTACGTCCTGCCGTACTCCTCCCGGGTGCTGCAGGGGCTCGACGGGGTGGGCGTGCCGCGCATCCACTTCGGCGTCGGCACCGGCGAGCTGCTCGGGGCGATGGCCGAGGCGGGCGCCGACGTCGTCGGCGTCGACTGGCGGGTGCCGCTGGACGAGGCCGCGCGCCGCACCGGCGGCACGCACGCGGTGCAGGGCAACCTCGACCCGGCGGTGCTGTTCGCCGACCGGGCCTCGATCGAGGCCGAGGTCCGCCGCATCGTCGCCGAGGGCCGCCGGGCGCCCGGCCACGTGTTCAACCTGGGCCACGGGGTGCTCCCGGAGACCGATCCGGACGTCCTCACCCGGCTGGTCGAGCTGGTGCACAGCTTGGCGCCGTGAGCCCCGCCGTCGCGATCGTCGGCGGCGGCGTCTCCGGGCTCGCCGCGGCGCACCGGCTGCGTGCCCTGCTCGGCCCGGCCGCCGCGATCACCGTGCTCGAGCAGCGCGACCGCATCGGCGGCGTGCTCCGCACGGTCGACCTGGCCGGGGTCCCCTACGACGTCGGTGCCGAGGCGTTCCTCGCCCGGCGCCCGGAGATCCCGGCGCTGCTGGCGGAACTGGGGCTCGCCGACCGGCAGGTCGCCCCCACCTCGGCCGCCCCGTCCGTCCGCGCGGGCGGCCGCACCGGACCGTTGCCCGCCGGCACCCTGCGCGGGGTGCCCACGAGTGGCGCCCGCCTCGACGGCCTGCTGTCGGGCGCCGGGGCGGCGGCGGTCGCGGCCGAACCCGACCGGGCGCTGCGCTGGGAACCCGGCGCCGACGTGTCCCTCGGCGGGCTGCTGCGCGAGCGGTTCGGCGACGAGCTGGCCGATCGCCTCGCCGACCCCCTGCTCGGCGGGGTGTACGCCGGCCGCGTCGACGCGCTGGGCCTGCGCGCCACCGTCCCCGAGCTCGCCGCCGCGCTGGACGCCGGCGCGCCGTCGGTCACGGCCGCGGCCGACGCAGCGGCACCGCCCCCCGCACCTGGAGGGAAGCGGCCCGGTCCCGTCTTCGGGGCGCTGCGCGGCGGTTACCGCGAGCTCCTCGACGGGCTGGCGACGGCATCCGGGGCGATCGTGCGGCGGAGTACCACAGTGCGGGCGGTGGAACGCCTGGCCACCGGGTGGCGGCTCGTGCTCCGCCCCACCACTGCGTCCGAGGCGCTCGACGTGGACGCCGTGCTGCTGGCCGTCCCGGCCCCGGCCGCGGCGCGCCTGCTGGCCCCGGTGGCGCCTGCCGCGGCCCGGGGGGCGGGGGAGATCGAGCTCGCATCCTCGGTGGTGGTGGCGCTCGCCTACCGGCCCGAGGACGTCGCCGCGCTGCCCCCGACCTCGGGGGTGCTGATCGCCGCCGACGAGCCGCTGCGGGTGAAGGCCGTCACGCACTCCAGCACCAAGTGGGACCACCTGTCCCCGGACTGGCTCGTGCGCCTGCGGGCGTCGCTCGGCCGCTTCGGGGAGGCCTCCTGCCTGCAGGTCGACGACGCCGAGCTGGTCGCCCGCGTCCGCGCCGACCTCACGGCGCTCGCCGGGATCACGGCCGTGCCCGTCGCCGTCCACGTACAGCGGTGGGGCGGCGGGCTCCCGCAGTACGCCGTGGGGCACCTCGACCGGGTCCGGACGATCGCGGGCGAGCTGCCGCCCGGCCTCGCCGTCGCGGGCTCCGCCCTGCACGGCGTGGGCGTGCCGGCCTGCGTCGGCACGGCGCAGGCCGCGGCGGAGCGGCTGGCCGCGCACCTGCTCGCACCGCTCGACGCCCACTGACCGGCTAGCCCGCGGCCACCGACAGGGAGGCGCCGCGGAGGGCGCGGTCGGTCGCGGCGGCGAGGACGGCGGTGGCCAGGTCCGCACGGGTGATCGAGAACGAGCCGCGGACGTTGGCCCCCACCCGCGTGCGCACGGCGCCCGTGCGCGGCTTGTCGGTGAGCCGGGGCGGCAGCACGATCGTCCAGTCGAGCTCGCTCTCCCGCACCACGTCCTCCATGGCCCGCATGTCGGCGAACGCGTGGCGGAGGACCCGCTGCAGGACGGGCTTGACGAGGAGCCGGATCGGCAGACTGTCGCCGGTCGTGTGCGCGCCGCTCGCGCTGATCACCACGAGCCTCGAGACGTCCGCCTCCCGCATCGCGGCGGTGATCGTGCGCGCGGCGTCCGTCATGATCGTGGACGGCCCGGAGGCGCTCGGGCCGAGTGCGTCGACCACGGCGTCGGCACCCTCGACGGCACCGAGCACGGCGGCTCGGTCGTCGAGCTGTGCCGTGACGACCGTCAGTCCGTCCTGCGCCGGGACGGGCAGGCGGGCCGGATCCCGGACGACCGCCGTGACCCGGTGGCCCGCGGCGAGCGCCTGCCGGACCACGTGGCGTCCGGTACCCCCGGTGGCGCCGAACACGGTGAGCTGCATGTGATCCTCCTCGTGGTGAGCGAACACTTACCAGCTAGGGTGGGTGAGCATTCACTCACCGTCAACGATGGTGCTGGGAAGCCACTGAGGAGGACCGTGGGGACGCGGGAGAACATCCTGGACGCCGCGCTGCGGATCATGCGCACCGAGGGCTACGCGCGGGCGACCACCAAGGAGATCGCCCGCGCCGCGGGCTACTCGGAAGCGGCGCTGTACAAGCACTTCCGCGACAAGACGGAGATCTTCCTGAGCGTGCTCGCGGAGCAGCTCCCCGGGCTGAGCCCGCTGATCGCGCGGCTGGGGCAGCAGGTCGGTACCCGGACGGTGCGGGCGAACCTCGAGGAGCTGGTGGCCACGGCGGTCGCGTTCTACGTCGAGAGCTTTCCCGTTGCGGCCTCCCTGTTCTCCTCGCGGCAGCTGCTGGCCGCCCACCGCGAGCGCCTCGCCGAGCTCGGCGCGGGCGGTCCGCGCGCGCCGCAGGACGCGCTCGCCCGGTACCTGGGGGCCGAGCGGGACCTCGGCCGGATCGCGCCCGACGCCGACCCGGACGCGCTCGCCGCGCTCCTGCTCGGCGCCTGCTTCCAGCAGGGGTTCCTGGCGTCCTTCACCGGCGCGCCGCCCACTGTCGCGGAGCGCGAGGCGCTGGCCCGGAGGCTGGTGACGGCCGTGGTGGGCGCCACGCACGCAGCGTCCGGGGCGTGACGGCACGCGTGGCAGGATTGAGGGCATGCCACGCCTGGACTACGCCGAGCTGAACAGCGCGATCCGCTACACGATGTGGTCGGTGTTCCGGGTGGAGCCCGGCCGGCTCGGCGACGACCGCGCCGAGGCCGCCGCCCAGGTCACCGAGTACCTCGACGCGCTGGCGGGCAAGGGCGTGACCGTGCGTGGTGTGTACGACGTGGCCGGGCTGCGCGCCGACGCCGACTACATGGTCTGGTGGCACGCCGACAACGTCGAGGCCCTGCAGGCGGCCTACGCCGGCCTGCGGCGGTCCACGGCGCTCGGCCGAGCGAGCGTGCCGGTCTGGAGCCAGGTCGCACTGCATCGCCCCGCCGAGTTCAACAAGAGCCACCTGCCGGCGTTCGTCGCGGGCGAGGACGCCAGGCGCTACGTCTGCGTCTACCCGTTCGTGCGGTCCTACGACTGGTACCTCCTGCCCGACGACGAGCGCCGCCGCATGCTCGCCGAGCACGGCATGGAGGCCCGCGACTACCCCGACGTGCGCGCCAACACCGTGCCGGCGTTCGCGCTCGGCGACTACGAGTGGATCCTCGCGTTCGAGGCCGACGAGCTCGACCGCATCGTCGACCTCATGCGCCACCTGCGGGCCACCGACGCGCGCCGGCACGTCCGGGAGGAGACCCCGTTCTTCACCGGGCCGCGGGTGGAGCCGGGCGACCTGGTTGTCGCCCTGCCCTGAACCGGGTCGGTAGCGCTGAATCAGCGCTACTCTGGGTTCCATGGCCACGATTCAGATCCGCGACGTTCCCGACGACGCGTACGAGACGCTTCGACGGCAGGCGCGGGCCACCGGCCAGTCGCTCCAGGCGTACATGCGGGAACAGGTGATCGCGCTCGCCGACGCCCGGTCGCGACGGGAGGCCGCCATCCGTCGTCTCGAGGAGTACATCGCCGTCGACGGTGGGCTGGGGCTCAGCGCAGAGCAGATCGTGGCCGACCTGGATGCCGAACGCCGGTGAGCGCCATCGTGCTCGATGCCTCCGCCTACGTTCACGGCTTCACGGAGGCGACGGCGAGTGCGGCTTCGCTCCGGCGACGGGTCGGCGAGGGTGCTGTTCATGCGCCGCATCTGCTCGTCGCTGAGGTCGGGAGCGTGGTGCGGAGGCTGACGCTTGCGGGCGCGCTCAAGCCTGAGCGCGCGATGGGGCTAATCGACGGTGTGTCGGCGATCGTGACGCGGCAGTACACGCACGGACCGCTCGCGCGGCTGGCATGGGCGCTTCGCGCGAACCTCTCGTTCTACGACGGCCTCTACGTTGCCCTCGCCACGACGTTGAGCGTCCCCCTCCTCACCGCCGACGCACGGCTGGCCCGGGCCCCGGGCCTGCCGTGCGCCGTCGAGGTGATCAGCTAGCCGGACAGGGCTCGAACAGTCGCCGCGTGTCGTCCTCCGAGACCGGTCCCGCCGCCGCGTACGCCGCCGCGTCGGAGAACCGGCAGCCGTAGGCCGGGTCGGCGACGATCTTCGGGTCGAGCACCTCGTCGCCCGCCGGCCGTTCGCCGTCCTCCACCCAGCGCACCAGGTCGTCCCACGCCGTTCCCGCCTCGACGGGCGAGAACTCGCAGTGCCCCGTGGTGCGGATCGCGCGCTGCAAGAGCAGCTCGGAGCGCCCCGCCTCCGCGACCTCGGCCGCGTAGATCTGCTCCATCGCGAACGGCACGAACAGGTCGCCGAGGTTGTGCAGCGACAGCACCGGTGCCTTCGGTCGACCGATCACCTGCGCGACGGGCGTGAGGCT
This sequence comes from Pseudonocardia nigra, assembly GCF_019396355.1. Lineage (GTDB taxonomy): Bacteria > Actinomycetota > Actinomycetes > Mycobacteriales > Pseudonocardiaceae > Pseudonocardia > Pseudonocardia nigra. The sequence goes on along the minus strand of NZ_JAHKRK010000187.1, from coordinate 8,104 downwards.
GCGCGACTCGCGGATCTGCTCCTCCACGGGCTCGACGCGCTGCACGACCTCGTCGAGCGCCACTGGCTTGTCCGGCTCGTAGTCGGTGCCGATGTTCCCCGCGACGAGCCCTGGGTCCGCCGCGACGCCCTCGACGGGCGTGGGCTCGTCGCTCGGGATGGCCAGCGTGAACAGGAAGTCCTTCCAGAAGCCGAACGAGGCGTCCGCGCCGGGTCGCACCCCGCCGGAGTCGAGCACGGTGGCGGCGCGCAGCTGCTGGCCGGCCGGCGTGGAGATGGTCGGGTCGTTCGGGGCGAGCCCGAGGCCGGCGTAGATCTGCGGGAGCACCGTCTCGGCGTAGTCCGGGCCGGGCGGGTAGGCCCGCACACCGGACAGCGCCTCGGCGGCGAGCTGGTAGTCGAGGAAGTAGTCGAACAGGTCGTGGTCGCCGAGCACGCCGCACATCGGCAGCGCGCCCGCGTAGAACGAGGGGTACTCCTCCAGGGACCGGGCCGTGATGTGCCCGCCCATCGAGACGCCCGCCAGGTACACCCGGGACGGCTTGTCGACCAGCCGGCCGAACTCCTTCGCCAACTCCCGGGTCGAGCGGACCCCGGAGGCGATGTCGTACCCGTTGCGGTCGTACGACGACGCCGCCCAGGCGTAGCCCTGCTCGACGAACCGCTCCCGCAGCCCGTACGCGGGCGGGTCGACCGTGAGCTCGGCCCCGTTGCCGCGGAAGCCGTGGGCCCACATGACCAGCTCGCCGTTCCAGTGCGGCGGCACTTCGATCGCGTAGCCCGCACTCCCGGAGACGCCCGTGATCACCCGGGTGGGGGCGCCGTCGACCTCGAGCGGTGCGAGTTCGGGGAGCACGATCGTGTAGCCGGGCAGTGCCTCGTCGCCCGGGGGCCCGGCCGCGGCGGCCGTCGGCGCTCCCAGCAGCGTCAGCCCGAGCAGCGTGGCCAGTACTGCCACCAGTGGACGGGTACGGGGTCGCGGCATCGAAACCTCCGGTTCGCCGATCACGGTCGGTGTCAACACCTACCGGTTCGGCGAGGACCTGAATACCTCCAACGGGTGAAAGGTGTGCGGGATGCTCGCCTGTGTCAGGCGTCGGGCACGAGTCGGAGCGAGACCGAGTTGATGCAGTAGCGCAGGTCGGTGGGAGTGCCGTAGCCCTCGCCCTCGAAGACGTGCCCGAGGTGGCTGTGACAGGTGGCGCACAGCACCTCGACCCGCTTCATGCCCAGGCTGTGGTCGACGCGCTCGATGACGGCGTCGCCGGCGAGGGGGGTGAAGAACGACGGCCAGCCGCAGTGCGACTCGAACTTCGTGTCGGAGCGGAACAGCTCGGCGCCGCAGGCGCGGCAGGTGTAGAGGCCGGTGGTCTTCGTGTCGGTGTACTCGCCGGTGAAGGCTCGCTCGGTGCCCGCCTGCCGCAGGACCTGGTACTCGGCGGGGCTGAGCTGGGCGCGCCACTCGGCGTCGGACTTGACGACCTTCGGCGCGGGTTCGGTGGCAGGATCCATGCTCTCCACACTATGTCTGCGGCTCCCGCTGCGCGCGGGGGCGCCGACGAGAGGATCGCCTGGCCCGGCCGGCGCGGCGGCCCGCGGCGCGGCCGCGGCGAGCCCTGCGAGCAGCAGCGGGACGACGAACCAGCCCACGCGGCCGGCCGGGGCCAGCAGCATCGCGGCGGTGAGTCCCGCCGCGGCGAACCGGGCCGCGGCCGGGGCGTCGGCGGGCGGCCGCGTGTGCAGCCACCACGCCGCGGCCACCGCGGCCGCGGCCAGCACGGTGAGCGCGAGCATCCGCCCGGCGGGCAGCGCCGCGATCCACGCGCCGGGCAGCGAGCTGCCCGCGGGCGTGGGTACCGCGGCGAGCCCGGCCGGGAACGCCACCACGTGCTCGACGAGGAGGCCGGGGGCGTGCAGCGCGACGGGCAGGCACAGCAGCAGCATCGCCGGTACGGCAGCCGCCGACGCGAACCGCCGGGCTCCATCGCCGCCGGTGATGCGGGCCAGCAGCACGAGCAGCACGAGCGCGACCGGCCACGCCGTCGATTTGACGGCCACGGCGAGCCCTGCCGGCAGGCCTGCCACCACGGCCAGGCGGGGATCCCGGACGGCGGCGTGCACGACGCCGGTGGCCGCGACCAGCAGGCCGGCCAGCGCGAGGTCGTGGCCGCCGGTGGCGAGGGTGAGCGCGACCAGGGGGTTGGCGGCCAGCAGCCACCCCACCGCGGGCGGGAGCGGGCCGGGCCGCGAACGCGCGAAGGCACGTACCCCGACTGCGCACCCGGCGAGCGTGACGGCGGCGAAGGCGAGGCGCGCGTCGGTCCACCACACGTCGCCGAGGAGCGCGCGGGGCATGCCGAACAGCGCCATGCCGGGCGGGTAGGGGAAGTAGCCGTCGGGCCCGGCCACTGCGGCGGTCTCGAGCGCGGACGGATACGGGCTCCCGGCGGTGAGCCACCGCCGTGCCGCGGCCTCGACGACCCACACCTCGGGCTGGGCGAACGGTGAGGGGCCCGGTGTGCCGGCCCTGGCGGCGACCAGCGCCGCGAGCGGCAACGGGCCGGCCACGGCGCCGGCGAGCCAGGGGGCGACCGGCCGGGTGGCGAACGGAGTGGTGGCGACGAGCAGGTACCCGGCCGCGGCCGGCAAGCCCCAGACGCGGTGCGCGGGCTGGTCGGTGACCAGGGCGAGTGCGATGGCCGCCGCGGCGCAGGCGACGAGCGCGAGGCGAGCCCGCCCGGCGCGCGGCAGGGCGCCGCGGGGCCCCGGAGCCGGGACGCCCGCGGTGGCGCGGCGGGGTGAGGTGAGCATGCTGCGACGCTAGGAACGGCGGGCCGGGGAGACGTCCCGCTGCAGAGCTGTCCGTGCGGCCCCGGAAGTGGCTCTGCAGAGGGACGGCAGCCCTGCTCGGCCTCCGTACGATCCCGGTCGTGGCCGTTCGTGAGCGACTTCCGCGGATCGGGGCCGCATCGTTCGACGCCGCTCGCCAGCTCGTCGCAGGCGTCGACGAGCGCCCCGCCATGGTGCTGCGCGCGCAGCCCCGGGTGATCCGCGTGCTCACCGGGGTGGCCCTGTTGCTCCTGGGCGTCATCGACGCCAGCCAGCTGGCGGGCGGCGCGCCCACCAGGGCGTTCGAGGTCGCGCTGCTCGCCGCCACCCAGACCAGCGCGGTCTGGCTCGCGCTGCGGCGGCCGATGATGGGGTGGCGCCTGTCGTTCGTCGCCACCCTCGCCACGCCGCTCATCGCGCCCGCACTCCACCAGCCCGGCCCGGCGTCCTCGGTGTTCCTGCACCTCGTCGTCGTGTTCCTGCTGGCGCTCGCCGCCGCGTGGCGGATCGCGCTGCTCGCGGTCGTGGTCGACATCGCGGCGCTCGCGGTCGTCCTCGCGCTGACGGGCGCCACGCAGGTCGACGCCGCGCTCGCCGCGCCGTTCCTGGTTCTCGTGCTCGTCGGCGGTCTCGGCGCCGCCGTCGGCGCCCAGCTGGGCACCGCCTCCCGGCTCGCCGAGGCCCGCCGCGGCACGGCCGAGGAGCAGGCGCGGCGGGCCGTGCTCGAGGAGCGCACGCGGATCGCCCGGGAGATGCACGACGTCGTGGCCCACCACCTGTCCGCGATCGCCGTACGGGCGGAGAGCGCGCCGCAGCGGGTGCCCGGCACCGCGCAGGCGGCGGCCGCGGAGTTCACCACCATCGCCGGTGCCGCCCGCGAAGCGCTCGCCGACATGCGGCGGCTGCTCGGCGTGCTGCGTGCCGACGACCCGGACCGGCCGACCGCACCCGTGCCGGACCTCGACGGGATCGAGGAGCTCGTCGAGACGCTGCGCGGATCCGGCATGGCCGTTGAGCTGGACGTCGTGGGGGAGCCACGCCGGGTGCCGGGCGAGACCGGGCTGGCGGGCTACCGCGTGGTGCAGGAGGCGCTGAGCAATGCGGCCCGGCACGCCACCGGGGCAGCCGTGCGCGTGCGGGTGCACTGGTTGCCGTCGGCGATACGGCTCCAGGTCCACAGCGGCACGGCCGAGCAGGTCCCGGCTCCGCGGGCGACGGCGCCGGCACCGGTCTGCTCGGGATGCGGGAGCGGGTCACCGCGGTGGGCGGACTGCTCGTCGCCGGCCCGCATGCGCGCGGGTACACGGTCGACGCCACGCTGCCCACGGAGGCGAGGCCGTGACGCGGGAGATCACGGTCCTGGTGGCCGACGACCAGGACATCGTCCGGGAGGGGCTGGCCGCGATCCTGCGCGCCGCCCCCGACATCCGGCTGCTCGACACCGCCGCCGACGGGAGGCAGGCCGTGGACCGCACGCGGAGGCTGCGGGCGCTCGGCACGCCTGTCGACGTGGTGCTCATGGACGTCCGGATGCCGGTGCTCGACGGGCTCGCCGCCGCCCGGGAGCTGCTGGCCGAGCCGGCCGAACCACCCACGCGGGTGCTCGTGCTCACCACCTTCGACGTCGACGAGTACGTCTACGACGCGTTGCATGCCGGGGCGAGCGGGTTCCTGCTCAAGGACGCCCCCACCGCGGAGCTCGCGGGTGCGGTCCGGGTGGTCGCGGCCGGCGACGCGCTGCTCGCGCCCACCATCACCCGCAGGCTGATCGCCGACATCGCGGGCCGGGGGCGGGCCGATCCGGCGGGCCACGAACGGCTGGCCCGGCTCACCGCCCGGGAACAGGAGGTGCTCGTGCTGATGGCCCGCGGTCTCGCCAACCGGGAGATCGCGGCCGAGCTGGTGCTGGCCGAGGAGACGATCAAGACGCACGTCGGGCGGATCCTCGACAAGCTCGACCTCCGCGACCGCGTGCAGGCGGTGGTGCTGGCCTACGAGTGCGGGCTGGTGGTGCCCGGCACCGCTACCACCAGGTGAGCACCACGAAGGCCAGCGCGTCCCACACCACGTAGGCGACCACCGCGAGCAGGAGCAGCACCACCAGCACGGCCGCCCAGCGCCTGCCGCCCTCCGCCCGGTTGGCGCTGTCGGCGAAGTCGCGCACGCCGTCCAGGTAGCCCTCCACGGTGAACGCAGGGGAGTGGCGTTGCATGCGGTCGAGGTGGGCGGCGAAGGCCTGCGCCTCCGGGTCGTCCGGGTCGAGCCCGAGCAGCGCGTCGTCGAACTGGCGCGACCGGGCCGTGCGATCCGGGTCGTCGAGTCCGGGCATTCCGGAAGCGTAACCGGTAGCGTCCCGCTGCGTGGCGAGCAAGGGCACGGTCGAGCTGATCCCGGTGCCTGCACCGGACGGCGGGGTGCGCGAGGTGCGGCTGACGAGCCCGGACAAGGTGTACTTCCCGGGTCCGGGGATCACCAAGCGCGAGGTGGTGGAGTACTACCGCGCGGTCGTGGAACCGCTGCTGGGGGTGCTGCGCGAACGGCCGACCAACCTCAAGCGCTATCCCGACGGCGTCGACGGCGAGCCGTTCTACTCCAAGCGGCTGCCCAAGGGCGCCCCGCCGTACACGCAGACGGTCCGGGTGACGTTCCCCAGCGGCCGCACCGCCGAGTCGCTGTGTCCCACCGAGCCCGCGGTGCTGCTGTGGGCGGCGAACATGGGCACGTTCGACTTCCATCCCTGGCCGGTACGCCGGACCGACCCGGACCGGCCCGACGAGCTGCGCATCGACCTGGACCCGCAGCCCGGCACGGACTTCGCCGACGCCGTCGCCGTCGCGGCGGTGCTGCACGAGGTGCTGGACGAGGCGGGGCTCGTCGGCTGGCCGAAGACCTCGGGCGGGCGCGGGATCCACGTGTTCGCGCGGATCCGCCCGGAGTGGGACTTCGTCGCGGTCCGGCATGCGGTGATCGCGATCGCCCGGCGGGTGGCGCAGAGGCTGCCCGAGCGCGCCACCGTGGACTGGTGGAAGGAGGAGCGCGGCGAGCGCGTGTTCCTCGACTACAACCAGGCCGCCCGTGACCGCACGGTCGCGTCGGCGTGGTCGGTGCGCGGGCGGCCGCGGGCCACGGTGTCGATGCCGGTGACGTGGGAGACGCTGCCCGACGTCGAGCCGGAGGACTTCGACGTGCGCACTGTGCCCGCGCTGCTCGCCGAGCGCGGCGACCCGCACGCCGGGATGGACGCCGCCGTCGGCGGGCTCGAGACGGTGCTCGAGTGGTACGCCGCCGACGAACGCGACCGCGGGCTGGGGGACCTGCCCTACCCGCCCGAGTACCCGAAGATGCCCGGCGAGCCGATGCGGGTGCAGCCCTCGCGGGCCAGGCCGACCACCAGCGGAAACGCCCCGAACTAGCAACCTTCTGGGCGCTGGCATCCGCTCACTCGCCCGATCGCGCCGCCGTCCGTGAACGGCTCGCCGACCTCACCGAGCGGAACGCACCGGGACGGTGCGGACCCGCTGGAGGGGCCTGACCGGTCTGCTCGTGTCTGATCGCCGAGGGCGAGCTGACGGCGCACCCGACGACCGGGCTGGCCGTGCCCCACGTGCCAGCGGTGCCGGTGCTGTCCGATGACGAGCTGACCGCGCTGATCAAGGCCGTGCGCCGGGGAAGACGTTCGAGGAACCGCCGCGACGAGGTAACTGATCCGGCTGCCGCTCGACACGGGGGTGCGGGCGTCCGAGGCATGTGGGCTGGAGATGGCCGACGTCGACGACCACGAGATGGCGCTGGTGACCGGGAAGGGCGGTACGAGGCGCCGGGCGTTCGATCTTGGTACAGGCGCCGCCGAGCGGCTTCCTACGGGCGCGGTAGCCCTCCTGCCCCGTCGCCTTCTCCTTCCCGGGCCTGGTGTTGTTCGGCGACGTCCACCGCGCGGGCGACTGCATCCATCAGCCGCCGTGCGTCCGCCACGGTCAAGTCGATCACCCCGGCCACGACCGTCTCCATGTCGATCGTCACGGTCGCGGGGCCGGAGCCGTCAGCCCACCGCTTCGCTCGGACCGTGACCTCCTCCTGCGCCTCGGGCTGGTGCTCGGACCGGATTACGGCGACGTCGATCGACTTGAGTTCGTCGGACTGCTCGTCGAGGTCGACCGGCTCCACGTCCGACCGCTCGAACACCCCGCGCAACTCGGCGGCCTCCCTCGCGGTGGCCTGTTCCAGGAAGGCTTCGTCCTCCCGCTGCTTGCGGTCGTCGAGCATCGCGCGCCGCTCGGCCTGGGACGCCGCGTCGAAGCGGGCAAACCACTCCCGCCATTCCTTGGCCTTCTCGCGGTGCGTGCTCATGATTGCCGCCCTCCCGACCGATGGTGTGGACACGGGAATGCTGCGCCGACCCGGACGCGAGCACCAGGGCCCCGCAGGGTGGACAGGCCCGCACCGACACCTGACCGCGCACGGTGAGCAGTCGCAGCCGCGCGTAGGGGCGCTCACCCCGAGGCCATCCAGAGCGCTCCCAAGAGCGCGTTCCCAGGCGGTCCGTGTGATCACCGCTCGGCACGCGGCCGTGTCGGTGGCGCGCAGGTCGTCGGAGATGGTGTCCGGGACGTTGTGGGGCGGGCGCACCCTCAGCGGCTCTCGATACAGCGGCGGGTGGGTGTCATTCTGGTCCACGGATCGCACCTCCGATGCGATCAAGGCCCCGTCGCTCTGTCCATCCCTCGGGCGGCGGGGCCGCCTGAACGGTGTCGACCAGCCCCAGGGAGATCGACAGCTCTCCTGATGACCGGCCGCACCTCGCCGCCGGACCTGCTGCTCCGATGGCCGGCTCGGGCCCCGTCGAATGGATCGGCTGCGGGGTGGGCACACCGTCGCGTGGGCGCGCTGATCTTCGGGAGGACCGACCGCGTGCGGCGGCCGAGGTGGTGGATCGCGCCGGTCGCGGCGCTCGCGATGCTCGTGGGCGGCTGCGGTTCGTCGGGGACCGAGCAGGAGGTCCGGCACACGGCGGAGACGTCGGTGGAGCAGGCACTCAGCGCGGTGCGCAGCGGCGGCTACGCCACGAGGCTCGCGGGCGACGGCGCCGCGTTCGAGCCCTACCTCACGGTGTTGACGCGCGAGGCGGCGACGACCGCCCGGTCGGCCGCCACCTCACTCTCCGGGCTGCAGCCGCCGACGCCGGCGTCCGCGCAGCTCGTCGACGACGTCCGCGGCCTGCTCGGGGCGGCTGCGGACGAGGTCCGCGGCGCCCCACGGGCCGCCCAGGAGGGGGGGCC
>NZ_JAHKRK010000186.1 GCF_019396355.1 Pseudonocardia nigra | reverse complement strand
CCACCGCGCGGTCGCCACCCGCTACGACAAGCGCGACTACATGTTCCGCGGAACCATCGACGTCGCCTCGATCAGGATCTGGCTCCGCGACCCCGTCCCATGATCCAAGGGACACGCTCTAGCCCCCTGGTGCGCCCGGGCCCGGCCTACCCGGCCTGGTGGAGCAGGAACGCGGTGATGAACCCGGCGCACGTCACCAGGCCCGTGCTGTCGCCGACGTGCTCGAACCCCTCGGGCATCATCGTGTCGGCGAGCATCGTCAGCACCGCGCCCGCGGCGAAGGCCTGCACCGCGGCGACGGCCACGGGGGAGGCGCCGCCGAGCAGGCCGTAGCCCGCCGCCGCGGCCACCGCGGAGATCAGCGCGACGCCGGACCACAGCCCGAGGATCCACCGCGGCGAGTGCCCGGCCTTGCGCAGCCCGACGGCGGCCGAGAGCGACTCCGGCACGTTCGACAGGAACACCGCCGCCACCATCGCGACGCCGACGCCGCCCCCGCCGAGCAGCGAGACGCCGATGGCCGCCGACTCGGGGATGCCGTCGAGCATCGCGCCGAGCACGATCGCACTGGCGGCCCCGCCGGCCTGCTGGCCCCCGGACCGCTTGCGGTGCCGCGCCCCACGGTGGTCGAGGATCGTGTCGCCGACGAAGAACGCGAGCGCGCCGCCGGCGAGCCCCAGCAGCACGGGCACCGCGCCGCCGCTCTCGAAGCCCTCCTCCACCAGCTCGAACGCCACCGCGCTGATGAGCACGCCCGCGCCGAACGCCATGACGATGCCCACCACCCGTGGCGGCGTGCGCAGGACGAGTCCGATGACCGCCCCGACGATCAGGGCGAAGCCCCCGACGAAACCCCAGAACGCCGCTTCCAGCACACCCTCCGCGTTCCCGCACCGGAGCGGATCAACCGGCGCGGGCGCGGGCCGTCAGGGGATCGCCCGCGCGTTCTGCAGGTGTGCGGCGGCGGCGGCGCGGAGCATCGCCCCCTCCGATGGCCCGGCGAAGAACGTGAAGCCGAGCTCCCGGAACCGTCGCACGTGCGCCGAGGACGCGCAGTAGACGCCGACCGGCAGGTCCCGCTCCCGGCACTGCTCCGCGACGCCGCGCAGGACCTCCTCGTACTCCGGATCGCCGTCCTGCGCCTCCAGCGGGCGGCCGGTGGTGAGCGCCAGGTCCGACGGCCCGACGAACACCGCGTCGAGGTCGCCCACGGCGGTGATCTCGGGCAGCGCGGCCAGCCCGGCGAGGGTCTCGACCATCACCACGCACAGCGGCTCGGTCCGCCGCCGGTGCCAGGCCACCCGACTCGGCCCGTAGCTGCGGCAGCCGCGCGGCGGGTAGTGGCAGGCGGCCGCGGCGAGCGCGGCCTGCTCGGCCGTGTCGACGAGCGGCACGACCACGCCTGCGGCGCCGCGGTCGAGTGCCCGGCCGATCGCACTCGGCTCGTTGTGGGTGACGCGCACCAGGGCGGGTGTGCCGGTGACGTCGAGGGCCTGCAGGATCGGCACCAGCGCGTCGTCGCCGATCAGGCCGTGCTGCTGGTCGACCACCACGAAACCGAAACCGACCGAGCCGACCAGCTCGGCCGCGGCGGATCCGGGGAGCTGGAGCCAGCCGCCGACGACGTCATCGGCCAGGTGCAGGGCAGGAGAGTCCACGCCCCGCACTCTGCCGCATCCGCGGTCACCGGTCCGCCATCGCCCGCAGGAGCGCCCGCGCCGCCGCGCGCCCCGGCACCCCCGCGATCCCGCCGACCGGCGCCGTTCCTGCCCCGGACACGACGAGCCCTCGCACCGGGGTGGTGTGCCGGGCCAGCGATCGGGTGGGCCGCAGCGGGCCGAGCTGGTCGAGGGTCACGTCGAGGTGCATGGGGTGGGCACCGGGCCAGCGCAGCTCGTGGGCCATCACCTGCGGCGTGCGCACGCTGCGGGCGACGACCGACGCGGCGAACCCCGGCGCCCTGGCCTCGACGGTGGCGACCATCCGGTCCGCGAACCCCTCGGCCGCGCGCTCCCACCCACCGCGCAGGCGGAACGGGGCGGTGGGGCACGCCAGGTACACGGTGTGCCGTCCCGGCGGGGCGAGCGAGGCGTCGAGCGCGCTCGGGGTGAAGGCGTAGGTCGGCACCGGATCGTCGGGCAGGTGCCCGGCCTCGGCAGCGGCGAAGCCGGCGCGCAGCGCATCCAGGCCGTCCACGTAGGACTGCAACCCGCTGTGGTCGCCCGGCAGGGCACCGGGATAGGACGGCAGGGCGGTGGTGGCGAGGTGCACCACCATCTGCACGGCGTTGCCGCGGTGCGCGCCGCGCAGCCGCTCGGCCTCGGCGCCGTCCAGGGGAGGGTCGAGCAGGTCGAGCAGCGCGGTCCGGGCATCGATCGCGGTGAGCACCGCGTCGGCGCTCAGGTGCTCGCCGGACTCGAGCACCACGCCCGTCACGCGGCCCGACCGCCTGATGATCCGGGTGACCGTGGCCCCGGTGCGGCACGCCCCGCCCGCCGCCGCCAGGCACCGGGCCAGGGCGTCGACCAGCCCTTGGGCGCCGCCGACGGCGTGCCACTGGCCGACCTGGTGGTAGAACGCCTGCCACAGCGCGAACAGCGCCCCGCCCGGCGCATCGGGCGCCGCGGAGGCGTGGGCGGCGAACGCCGACACCGGGGCGCGCACCAGGTCGCTGCCGAGCCGCTCGGCGAGCACCCGCCCGTACGGCGCGAGCAGCAGCCGGGCCAGCCCGAGCGGCCCACCGTTGCGGACGAGCGCAGCCACGCCGCCCGCCAGGGTCGGCGGCAACCGCCGCAGCCGCCGCGACCGCGACGCCCCGGCCTCGAGCCCCGATCGCATCGCGGTGACGACGGGCATCGCGTCCCGCATCCACTCCCGGTACCGCCGCGCCTCGGCCGGGTCGACCTCGGCGATCGAGTCGCACGTCGCATCGACGCTGCGGTGGAACCGGACGATCGGGCCGCCGCGGAACACCGCCACCGAGAACGGGTCCATCTCCCGGTAGCGGAGCCCGAACTCGCCCAGCCGCAGCTCCTCGGCCACGTCGGTGGCATTGATGATGTTGTGGGCGGCCGAGTGCAGGTCGAAGCGGTACCCGGGCACCAGCTCGTCGGTGCGGGAGCCGCCGCCCAGCGCGGGCGCCTGCTCCAGCACCAGCACGTCCGCGCCGGCCAGCGCGAGGTGGCACGCCGCCACCAGCCCGTTGTGCCCGCCGCCGACGACGAGGACGCGCACGGCGTCCTCAGGTGTCCTTGCTGCCCTCGGCCAGGCCGGGCCGCGTGTGCTCGCGACGCCGGTCGGCCTTCTTCGCGGCCGTGACCTCCGACGCCTCGTCCGCCAGCGGCACCGCGGCCAGCACCTCGTCCATGTTCCCGTAGTCCACCGGTGGGACCGCCCGCAGCGCGCGCAGGGTGTCCTCGTCGGCACCGCGGGTGCCGGCGGCCTCGGTGAGCTGGTACTTCGACGCGGGGAAGTCGACGTCCACGAGTACCGCTCGCAGCGCCTCACGGGTGGTGGCGGCCGACATGGGCTCCTCCTCGGATCGGGTTCCTCGTGTCGGCTACCCCACGCCGGCCGCCGTACCCGTCACAGGACGTTCTGCGCCCCCTCCAGGTATCCGGCCAGCTCGTTCATGTAGTCCGCCTGCGCGAGGTGGTCCATGCTCGTGAAGATCCACGGGTAGACCTGCCCCGCCTGGCCCGCCGGGGTGGCGGCGAACGTCGGCTGGACGAGCAGCTCCTCGGCGGTCATGTCGTCGATCTGGGAGTCCAGGACGAGGTCGGCGGGCACCGAACCGACGTTCTCCCAGCTCACGGCCTGCCAGTAGTACTCGCTGCCGCCCGGGTCGACGAACTGCACGCCGAGGTCGGCGTACGCGGTGAGCGCCGGGTCGTCGGGGGCCTTCGCGACGTAGAGGCCATCGGCGGGGTAGGCGGCCACGACCAGGACCTCGAGCCCCGACGCCGCCGCGGCCCGCAGGCGGTCGGCGGCCGCGGTGTAGCCGGTGCGGGCCTCGTCGATCACGGCGGGATCGGCCCCGAGCGCCAGCGCGAGCTCCACCGTCCGGTCGATCACCTGCACCGCGGAGCCGTCCATCGCGATGGCGACGATCGGCGCGATCTGCGCGGCCGCCTCCTGCTGGGCGAGGTCGGCGAAGCCGTAGAGCGGCTTGGCGGGGTCGAGCGTGCCCGCCGAGTCCACCGGGTAGGCGTGCGTGACGATCAGGTCCGGCTGCGCGGCGGCGAGCGCCTCGAGGTCGATCTGCCCGTAGGAGGCGCCGAGCTCGGTGACTCCGCTCAGGTCGCGGCCCGCGAACCGCTCGTCCACGGGTTCGGGAGATTGCAGCAAAGCCACTTTCACGCCATGGGGTTGCGTGAAAGTGGCTTTGCTGCAACTGGGCCGCGCGTGCGGTGCCGGCTCAGCTCACCGCGGGCTCGACGTCCGGGATGCCGTCGGCAGGCGGCTCGGTGGGCTCGACCGTCGCCTCGGTGATCGCGGTGTCGCCGTTGTCGGTCACGAGCACCGGCGTCAGCGCCTCGGTCGTGCCCCCGGTGATGCGGGTGACCTGGACGCCCGAGATGCCGGCGTGGCTGTTCGGCCCGTACCGGAACGGCGCCACCCACGCGCCCCGGAACTCGGCGCCGGCCTGCTCGATGGCGTCGACGATGCCCTGCCGCGTCGGGTTCGGGCCGGCGGCCTGCAGCGCCTGCACGAACGTGTAGGCCTGCGCCATCCCGTAGACGCGGAAGTTGGTGAGCTCGCCCTCGCCACCGTGCTCGTCCCAGACGCGCTGGAACAGCTGGGTCCACGGGTCGTCGGGCTGGTCCACACCCGGCAGGTACTCGGTGGTGATCACGCCCTCGAGGAGCCCGGCGTCGGTCACCGCGCCCTCGGAGAACCGCGACAGCAGCGAGCCCACGAGCGCCGGGTCGGAGCCGACGTTGGAGTAGATCCACTGCGGCTGGTAGTTCAGCCGCAGCGACACCAGCTGCGACAGCGCCGTGTAGGACGGCACGTTGAAGCCGATCACCAGGTCGGCCCCGGCGGCCTGCAGCGCGGCGATCTGCGGGGCCACGTCGGTGTTGCCCGGGGTGTACCGCTCGGCCGCCACGATCTGCTCGTCGAGGAACTGCCGGGCGCCCTTCTCGCCGTCACGGCCGAAGTCGTCGTCCTGCAGGAACAGGCCGACCTTCGCGTCGGGGAAGTTCTGGGCCACGTACTGGCCGATGATCTTCCCCTCGATCTCGTAGTCGGGCTGCCAGCCGAACGTCCAGGGGTACTCCTCGGGCTGGTTCCACAGCAGCGAGCCGGAGGAGACGAACAGGTCGGGCACGCCCTGGCTGTTGAGGAACTCGAGCACCGCCGAGTGCGTGGGTGTGCCGAGGCCGGACAGGATCGCGAACACCTGGTCCTGCAGCACCAGCTCGTTGGCCACCTGGCTGGTCTGCGTCGGGTTGTAGGCGTCGTCCTTGTAGACGTACTCGATCTGCCGGCCGTTGATCCCGCCGGCCGCGTTGACGAAGTCGAAGTAGGCCTGCGTCCCCGTGGGGATCTCGCTGTAGCCCGGCGCCGCGACGCCGGTGAGCGGGAAGTGGGCGCCGACCTTCACCGACGTCTCGGTGATGCCGACGTCGGAGGCGCCGCCCTCACCGGATGCCGCTCCCTCGTCCGGACGCCCGCCCGCGCCGCACGCGGTGAGGACCAGCGCGGTCGCGACGGCCGCCGCGAGCGCGGCGGTTCTCCTTCTACTGATCATCCTGTCCTCCTCGTCGAGGAACCCCGGCGGGCCCAGATCTTCTTCAGCACGCCCACGGCCCCCGACGGCGCGAGCAACATCACGAGCACGAGCACGACCCCGTAGACGAACGGTGCGAGCTGGGCGGCCTGCGTGCCGTCCAACCCCAGGTTCGCGCCCAGGTTGGTGACGAACGGCGGCAGGAACACCAGCAGCGCGCTGCCCAGCAGCGCCCCGGTGAGACTGCCGAGCCCGCCGAGGACGACCGCGGTGAGCAGCCCGAGCGACAGCACGATGGTGAACCCGCTCGGCGCGGCCAGTCGCACCACGACGCCGAGCACCGCCCCGGCCAGCCCGGCGCAGGCGGCGCTCACGACGAACGCGAGCACGCGCATCCGGCCCAGGCCGATGCCGGCGAGCTCGGCGGCGACCTCGTCATCGCGTACCGCGCGCCACACCCGGCCGGTGCGCCCTGTCATCAGGTTGGCCAGCAGCAGCAGGGCCAGCAGCAGCGTGATCCAGCCGACGTAGGCGAGGTACTTCGTCGGGCTCGTCTCGTTGGCCGACAGGAAGTAGATCGCGTCGCCGAACCAGTCGGGCGCCTCTGGGGAGTTGACCCGCAGCCCCTGCTCGCCGCCGAAGATCTCGTCGAAGTAGATCGCCAGGCCGGGCACCGCGACGGCCAGCGCGAGCGTGGCGCCCGCCAGGTAGGGCCCGTGCAGCCGGGCCGCCGCCGCGCCGACGACCGCGCCGACCAGTGCGGTGACCGCGGCCGCGATCAGCATGACGACCGGCAGCGGCAGGCCGTCGTCGGTGAACAGCAGGCCCGTCGTGTACGCCCCGACGGCCATGAGTGCGCCGTGCCCGAGCGAGATCTGCCCGTTGATGCCGGTGAGCAGGGTCAGTCCCACCGCGGCGATGGCGTAGTAGGACATCGTGGCGAACTGGAAGTTGCGGAACTCCCCCGACAGCTCCAGCACCAGGACCAGGGCCACCAGCCCGAGCAGGACGCCGAGCGCGTGCCTGCCGAACGTGGAGCGCGGGCGCCACCGCAGGGCGCGCGCCATGCGCCCGGGCGGCCGCGCCGGGGCGGGGGAGTCGGCGGCCGGGGCGGCCCGGTCGGTCCGCTGCGACATCACACCCTCCTCGCGGCGGTGGAGGCGAACAGGCCCTGCGGCCGCACCAGCAGCACGGCCACGAGGATGGCGAGCGCGGCGAGTGCCACCAGCTCGCTGCCCAGGTAGCCGCTGACGTAGGACAGCAGCAGCCCGATCGTCAGCCCGCCGACGACGGCACCACCGGGCGAGTCGAGCCCGCCGAGCACCGCGGCCACGAACCCGTAGACGATCACCGCGTCCATGTAGGCGGGGAACACCAGGCTGCCGCCCGCGATGAGCAGGCCCGACAGGGAGCCGACCACCGCGGCCAGCGCCCACCCGAGCGTCAGCATCTGCCCGACGCGCACACCGAGCAGCCGCGAGACCTCCTGGCTGAACGCCGCGGCCCGCATCTTCAGGCCGAGGTCGGTGAACCGGAACAGCGCCACCAGCCCGAGCATCACCACGACGACGGCGACGATGACGAAGATGCTGTTGGGCGTGAACGCGATGTTGACCCCGCCGACGGTGAACCCGCGCAGGTCGAACGGCGCGGGGAAGGACCGGAACGTGGAGCCGAACAGGATCGCGGCCAGCGCCTGGAAGGCGACGAACAGGCCGAGGGTGACGATCACGGCGTTGAGCTCGGGGCCGCCCTCCACCGGCCGGATGATCACCCGCTCGACGACGGCGCCGAGCACCAGCCCGCCGACCAGCGCGACGACGAAGCCGAGCCAGTAGGACTGCCCGCCCTCGATCACCGTCAGCGCGAGGTAGGTGGTGAACATGGCCATGGCGCCCTGGGCGAAGTTCACGATCCGGGTGGACCGCCAGATCAGCACCAGCGCCAGCGCGAAGGCCGCGTAGATGGCCCCTTGGCTCAGGCCGGCCAGGGTGACGTTGAGGAACTGTTGCACCACTATCCCTTCAGAAACCCAGGTAGGCGTGGCGGAGGCCGTCGTCGGCCGCGAGGGTGGCCGCGGCGTCGCTGGCAACGACCCGGCCGAGGTTGAGCACGATCCCGACGTCGGCGATCGACAGTGCGCTGCGCGCGTTCTGCTCCACGAGCAGCACGGTGACGCCCTCCGCGTCGACCAGGTCGCGGAGCAGGCCGAAGATCTGCGCGACGATCCGCGGCGCGAGGCCCAGCGACGGCTCGTCGAGCAGCAGCACCGACGGCCCGGACAGCAGCGCGCGGCCGATCACCAGCATCTGCCGCTCACCGCCAGAGAGCACGTGCGCGTCCCGGCGCTTGCGTTCCGCCAGCGGCGGGAACATCTCGTAGACCTGCGCGAGGCCGCGCTCGGTCCGTTTCCGCGACGCCCCGAGCATTGCGCCGAGCCGCAGGTTCTCCTCCACGGTCAGCTCGGTGATCACCCCGCGGCCCTCCGGGACGTGGGCGATCCCGGCCTGCGCGATCGCCTCCGCGGGCGCCCGCGTGATGTCGGCGCCGTCGAGGACCACCCGCCCGGACACCGGCCGGACGAGCCCCGACACCGTGCGCAGCAGCGTCGACTTGCCGGCCCCGTTCGCCCCGAGCACCGCGGTGATCTTGCCCTGCTCCGCGGTGATGTCGACGGCGTCGAGGGCCGTGACCGGCCCGTAGGTGGTGGTGAGGCCCTGGACCTCGAGAGTTCCGGTACTCATCGCCCCTCCTGGACCGGCGCGCCGAATGACAGGAAAGCCACGTTCCTGTCACTGGGCGTCAGGAACGTGGCTTTCCTGGCGGTTGGCGTGAGCATCAGTGGGTCGCCTCCTCGCCCAGGTAGGCGTCGATGACGGCGGGGTCGTCACGCACCTCGTCGGGGGAGCCCGCGGCCACGACCTTGCCGAAGTCGAGCACCGTGATCCGGTCGCAGACGCTCATCACCAGGTCCATGTGGTGCTCCACGAGCACCACCGACATCCGCGCGGTCAACCGGCGGATCAGCTCGCCGAGCTCGTCCATCTCGTCGGCGCCGAGACCGCTCGCCGGTTCGTCGAGCAGCAGCAGGTCGGGTTCGGAGGCCAGTGCGCGGGCGAGCGCGACGCGCTTCTGGACGGGGTAGGGGAGGCTGCCGGGCAGCCGGTCGGCGTAGGCGTCGGCGCCGAGCTCGGTGAGCGCGGCCATCGCGCGGTCCCGCAGCGCCTGCTCGTCGCGGTCGGCGCCGCGCACCGCGAGCAGCGTGGAGAGGAACCCGGCGCGCCGGTGCTTGTCGGCGCCGATCATCACGTTCTCGACCACGCTCAGCCCGCGGAAGAGCCCCACACCCTGCAGGGTGCGGGCGATGCCCATACCGGCGAGGCGGTGCGGGCGCAGGTCCTGCACGGGCTTCCCGTTCCGGTGGACGCTGCCGGAGTCGGGCTTGATGAAGCCGCAGCAGACGTTGAACAGGGTGGTCTTGCCCGCGCCGTTCGGGCCGATCACCCCGTGCACCTGGCCGGGGGCGACGGACAGGGACACGTCGTCCAGCGCGACGAGTCCGCCGAACCGGACTCCGATGCCGGCGACGGCGAAGACGGCGTTCTGCTGGTCCTGCGGCGTGGTCGGCGCTGACACGAGGTGCGGCTCCCGGAGGTCGAGCGGCGGGCCCGTCATTGGGGTGAGCACACTTTGGGCGCCGCGCCCAGCAGGCACCATGGGCGCGGCGCCCAATATCGCCGAACGAGAACTGGGCAGAGCGCCCCGAACCCTGGACGGAGCTGTGCGCGCTGCTGCACAGTGCCGTCATGTTGCCCACCGGGCGCCGCGACGCCGCGGCTCGGCCCCCGGCGCGTCCGGTCCCGGACACGTCGTCGGAGGCGCTGCGGGTGCTCGGCCGCGCCCTCCTCGACGAGGTCGACGTGCTGGCCGATCGGCTCACGGTGATGGTGCTGCAGCGCGAGTCGGTCTACGCCGAACGGGACATGATCGAGGAGCTGCGTGCGGCGTGCCGGACGAACCTGGAACGCGGGATCCAGGTGCTGGCCGAGCAGGTGCCGGCGGGTGTGGACCCCGAGGATACGTCCCGGCGCACCGGCAGCCTCCGGGCCCGCCAGGGCATCCCGCTCGAGGCGGTGCTGCGGGCCTACCGGCTGGGCGGGCGGGTGATGTGGGAGGCGCTGCTGGCCACGTCGCGCGGACGCTTCGGCGGCGGCTACGACGAGGCGCTCCTCGACGCCGCCGGCTACGTGTGGCGCGTCAACGACAGCAGCTCGTCGGCGCTCGTGGAGGCCTACCGGCTCGAGGAGCTGCGGCTGCAGAGCCACGACCTCAGCCGCCGCCACGCCGTGCTCGACGGGCTGATCGAGGGCCGCGGCAGCGACCCGGCGTTCCTCCGCGACGCCGCAACGGTGCTCGGGCTGCCCGACAGCGGCGCACTGCTCTGCGTCGTGGCGCCGGTGGTGCCGTCGGGGGAGGACCCGCTGCGCGCCCCGCAGGAGGCCCTCGCCGGACACGGCGTGGCGTCGGCGTGGTTCCTGCGGCCGCGTGACGAGGTGGGGCTCGTCGCGCTGGGGACGCGCCCGGAGCAGGTGGTGCTCGACGCGCTTCGCGGGTGCGCTTACGGCCGGGTCGGCGTCTCCCCGGTGCTGGACGGGCTGGCGGCCGTCGACGCCGGTTATCGGATGGCGCACACCGCGGCCCGCACGCTCACCGGACCCGGCCTGGCGGTACTGGACGAGCGACTCCCCGAGGCGCTGCTGGTGGACAGCCCCGAACTGCTCCCGCGGGTGGTGCAGTCGGCGCTCGGCGGGCTGCTCGAGCTCCCCCCGGCCGACCGCGACACCCTCCTGGAGACCCTCGAGGAGCTGCTGGCCTGCGGCGGCTCCCCGACCCACGCGGCCGCGGCGCTGTTCTGCCACCGCAACACGGTGATCTACCGGATGCGACGGATCGAGGCTGCCACCGGCCGCTCCATCGCCGACCCGCGCGACCGGCTGCTGCTCACGCTGGGGGTGATGGCGGCGCGGACGCGGTGAGCGCCCAGTGGGGCGGGGCGGCCGCGATCGGCGCGGTGATCGCTGCGAGAGTGCGCTGGTTGTGGTCGGGAGTGCGCTGGTGTCGCGCTCGCGGTGATCTTCGTCGGGGTGATCGCCGTGAGGTTGCCGTTTCGGCGGTCCGGAGTGCGGTTGTGGCGATCTCGCGGCGATATTGGGTGGCGGGAGCGGGTCGGGTGCGCGGGTTCGGGGTCGACGACCGGTGATCGCTGTGAGAGTACGCTCGTTGTGGTCGGGAGTGCGCTGGCGTCGCGCTCGCGGTGATCTTCGCCGTGGTGATCGTCGTGAGGTTGCCGTTTCCGTGGTCCGGAGTGCGGTCGTGGCGATCTCGCGGCGATCTTGGGTGCGGCGGGCCGTCATCCGGCGATCACGGGCGGAGGGGTGCTCGGGGAGGTCGGTTCGGGACCGTCGGCCCCCTGATCGCTGACGGTCGCGCTGGCTGGCGGTGAGGGCGGGCCGCGCGGGCGGTGACCGCTGTGAGAGTGCGCTGATTGAGGTCGGGAGTGCGCTGGTGCCCCGCTCGCGGTGATCTTTGTGATGATGATCGTCGTGAGGTTGCCGCTTCGGGGCCCGGGAGTGCGATCGCGGTGATCTCGCGACGATCTTGAGTGTGGTGGGCCCTGTCCAGTGATCACGGGCGGAAGGTCGTCCGCGCAACGGATCGGGACCCTCGGCCCGTGGTCGCTGCAGGTCGGGCGGTTCGGCCGTGGGCCTATGTGGGCGGTGATCGCCGTCAGAGCGCGCTGGTTGCGGTCCGGACCGCGCTGGTGTCGCGCTCGCGGTGATCTTCGTGGTGGTGATCGTTGTGAGGGTGGGGTTTCCGGGGTGGCGAGTGCGTTCGCGGCGACTCGCGACGATCTTGGGTGACGTGAGCGCCGGCCCGACGCCGAGAGGTGGGGTTTGCGGAACGGTCGCGTCAGCTCCAGGCGCGTGCGGAGCGGGCCGCCCAGTACGCCGCGGGTTCCTCGGCGAGCGTCTCGAGTTCGGCGAGCACGTCCGGGGACAGCTCGACGTCGGCCGCCGCCGCGTTGCTCGCCACCTGCGCCGGGTCGACCGCGCCGGACAGCACGCACCACGCCCACGGCTGGGCGAGCGCCGCGGCGATGGCGAGCCGGTCCAGCGGGACCCCCAGCTCGTGGGCCAGCGCCACCGCCCGGGGCGGGGCGTCGTGGTCGCCCGGGGTGAGACGTCCGTTGGCCACCGCCTCCTTGACGATCACGCGGGCGCCCGCCGCCGCGGCCTCGGCGAGGGCCGGGCCCACCGAGGGATCCAGCACGTTCCACGTGGACTGGATCGAGGTGAACAGCGGCACCCCGTCCACCTCCACGTCCAGCGCGCGGCGTACCGCGTCGGCCTGAGCGGGGCCGGAGGTCGAGACGCCCACCCGCACCCCGCGGTCGCGCAGTCCGGCGAGTGCGCGGTGCAGCGGGGCGTCGTCGAGCACGCCCGTGTCAAGGGTGGCCGAGTGCACGTGGTAGATCGCCGGCCGTGGCCCGAGCAGGGCGGCGGTCTCGGCCACCTGCTCGGTGAACGCGGCGAGGGAGTGGTCCTTGATCTCGTGCACCGGGGCGTCCAGCCGCCAGTCGCCGACGTACCGGTAGCCCCACTTCGAGCCGATCACCACGTCGTCCGCCTCGGGGTGCGCCGCGAGCCAGCCGGCCAGGAACTCCTCGGCCCGGCCGTAGGAGCGGGCGACGTCGACGTAGCGGATTCCCGCCGCGTGGGCGGCGTCGAGCACGGCCTCGGTGCGGGCGCGCAGGTCGGCGACGGCCCGCCGGTCGCCGAGGTCCGTGGCCCGGCCCGAGGTGATGTAGGCGGGACGCGCGACGGCGGCGAGCCCGATGCCGAGCCGGGCGGTCATGCGGTCGCCGAGCCGGGCAGGACATCGTGGGCGGGCGGCCACGCCGTGGCGCCCAGCTCACGGGACACCGCGCGGGCGGTGTCGCGCAGCGCGTCGAGGGCGCTGCCCGGCAGCGGCCAGCCGCTGGTCGGCGTGACGAGCCCGACCGCGCCGGCGACGCCGGTCGGGTCGGCGATCGGCGCGGCCAGCCCGCATTCGCCGAGCACCGCCTCCTCCACCTCGGTGGCGATCCCGGCGCGGCGCACCTGCTGCAGCTCCGCGTCGAAGCGGGCCGGGTCGGTGATCGTCTCGCCGGTCATGCTGCGCAGCGGGGGCACGGCGGCGGGTTCGTAGGCGAGCAGGGCCTTGCCCAGCGCGCACGCGTGTGCGGGGATCACGATCCCGACCTCCGGCATCTGCCGCGTCCCGTCCGGCCGGGGCTCGTGCGCGACGACCACCACGTCGTCGCGCAGCAGCACGCCGGTGCGCACCGCGCAGCCCGTGCGCCGGGCGAGCTCGCCCGCCCAGGTGGCCACGCGGGCCCGCAGCTCGAGGGTGTGCAGGTAGACGTTGCCCAGGCGCAGCGTGGCCGGGCCGAGCCGGTAGTGCCCGGTGTCGCGCTCCTGAACGACCATCCCGTGCGCGAGCAGCGTGCGGACGATGCCGTGCGCCGTGGACGGCGCCAGCTCCATCCGGCTCGCGATCTCGCCGAGGCTCATGCGCCGGCCCTGGAGGAGGCCGAGGATGCGCACCGCGCGGTCCACGGACTGGATCACGTGCCCTCCCCGCTTGTGTCGGCCGTCACGGAAGCGTAGCTTACCGCGCAGATCGTTCGACATCATCGAAAGCTGTTCGAGAGGTCGCCGTGAAGAAGCTGATCAACGACCCGGCCGACGTCGTGGCCGAAGCGCTGCGCGGCGTCGCCGCCGCTCATCCCGAGCTCCGCGTCGACCACGAGAACAAGATCGTCTACCGCGGCGACGCGCCCGTGCAGGGCAAGGTCGGGCTGCTCTCGGGCGGCGGGTCGGGTCACGAGCCGCTGCACAGCGGGTTCGTCGGCCCCGGGATGCTCGACGCGGCCTGCGCGGGAGAGGTCTTCACCTCGCCCGTGCCCGACCAGATGGTCGCGGCCACCCGCGGCGTCGACGGCGGCGCCGGCGTGCTGCACATCGTCAAGAACTACACCGGCGACGTCATGAACTTCGAGATGGCGGCCGAGATCGCCACCGCCGAGACCGGCGTCGAGATCGCCTCGGTCGTCACGAACGACGACGTCGCCGTGCAGGACAGCCTCTACACGGCCGGGCGCCGCGGCGTCGGCGTCACCGTGCTCGTCGAGAAGATCGCCGGGGCCGCCGCCGACGAGGGCCGCGACCTCGCCGCGGTGACCGACGTGGCCCGGCGGGTCAACGCCGCCGGCCGCAGCATGGGCATGGCGCTCACCTCCTGCACCGTGCCCGCGGCCGGGCGGCCCACGTTCGACCTGCCCGAGGACGAGATCGAGATCGGCATCGGGATCCACGGCGAGCCCGGCCGCCGCCGCGTCAAGGCGATGCCGGCCCGCGAGGTGGCCGAGCAGCTCGTCGAACCGATCCTGGCCGACCTGGACTTCGGGGGCGGCGACGGCGTGCTCGCGTTCGTGAACGGCATGGGCGGCACCCCGATGCTGGAGCTCTACCTGATGTACCACGAGGTGTCGACGATCCTCGCGAAGTCGGGTGTCACCGTCGTCCGATCGCTGGTCGGGCCCTACGTCACGAGCCTGGAGATGGCAGGTTGCTCGGTGACCCTGCTCAAGCTGGACGAGGAACTACTGCGGCTCTGGGACGCGCCCGTGCGCACCCCGGGCCTGTGCTGGGGGGCATGATGACCGAATCGCCGACCGACCCGCCAATCGACACCGCGGGTCTGGACCGCTGGCTGCGCGCCTTCGCCGCCGCGATCGCCGAGAACGAGGAGCTGCTCACGCGGCTCGACTCGGCCATCGGCGACGCCGACCACGGGGCCAACATGGCCCGCGGGATGAAGGCCGTCGTCGCGAAGCTTGACGAGAGCCCGCCGGCCGGTCCCGCGGCCCTGCTCAAGCAGGCCGGGATGACGCTGGTCAGCACCGTCGGCGGGGCGAGCGGCCCGCTCTACGGGACGTTCTTCCTCCGCATGGCGCAGGCCGTCGGCGACGCCACGGAGCTGGACGAGGCGGCGCTCGCCGAGGCGCTGCGCGCCGGGCTCGAGGGAATCGTCGCGCGCGGCAAGGCCGCGGCGGGCGACAAGACGATGTACGACGCGCTCGCGCCCGCCGTCGACGCGATGGACGCCGCGCTCGGCGGGGAGGAGATCGGCGGGGCGCTGCGGGCCGCCGCCGAGGCCGCCGCGCAGGGCCGCGACGCCACCACCGAGATGGAGGCCCGCAAGGGCCGGGCGAGCTACCTGGGTGAGCGCAGCGTCGGTCACCAGGACCCGGGAGCGACGTCCGCGGCGCTGCTGCTGTCGACGGCGGCGGACACGCTCCCATGACGCAGCCGTACCGGTGTGCCGGCAAGGTGGCGATACTGCCGTCCAGTGGCAGTAAAGCCACCTTGCTGCCATTGGTGCGACGGCGGCGGCGGGGGACGGCGTGACGGCTCCGGTCGGGCTCGTCGTCGTCTCGCACAGCCGGGTGCTGGCCGAGGCAGCCGTCGCGTTGGCTCGCGAGATGGCTCCCGGTGACCTGCCGATCGAGGTGGCCGCGGGCCTCGACGACGGCACGTTCGGCACCGACGCCGTCGCGATCGGCGCCGCGATCGGCGCGGCCGACGGCGGCGCCGGTGTCGTCGTGCTGATGGACCTCGGCAGCGCCGTGCTGTCCGCCGAGCTGGCGCTCGACCTGCTCGACGACCCGGACGCGCGCGACCGGGTGCTGCTCTGTCCCGCCCCGCTGGTGGAAGGGCTCGTCGTCGCCGCGGTCACCGCCGCGGGCGGGGCCGGCCGCGCCGAGGTGGCCGCCGAGGCCGCCGGCGCGCTGGGCGGGAAGCAGTCCCAGCTGGGTGAGGTCGCGCCGGGCGACGCCCCGGCCCCGGATGCGGCGGCCGAGCTGGTCGAGGGCTTCACCGTGGCCAACCCGCACGGCCTGCACGCCCGACCGGCCGCCCGGCTCGTCGGGCTCGTCCGCGGCCTGCCCGACGCCGAGGTACAGCTGCGCAACGCCACCACCGGCTCGCCCTGGGCACCCGCCACGAGCCTCGCCCGGCTCACCGGGCTGGCCGCGCTGGAGGGCCACCGCGTCGAGGTCACGGCGTCCGGTCCCGGGGCCCGTGTCGCACTCGACGCCGTCCTCGCCCTCGCGGCCCGCCGGTTCGACGAGGCCACCGACACCCCCGCGAGGCGCCCTATTTCGGTACCCGAGTCGCCCGGTTCCGCGGGGCATCCGCTGCCGGCCTCGCCCGGGATCGCCGTCGGCCCGAAGCGCTCCGCCGGGGCCGGCCCCGTCACCGTCCCCGACGTGCCCGCGGCCGATCCGGCGAGCGAACGCGCGGACCTCGACCGCGCCCTCGCAGCCGCTGCCGCCGAGATCCGCGCCGGGCGCGCCGCCGCCGCCCGCGAGCTGGGCCCGGCCGAGGCGGAGATCTTCGACGCGCACCTGCTGCTGCTCGACGACCCCGACCTGCTGGCCGACGCGCGCACCGGCATCGATGCCGGCGCCGTCGCGGCGCGGGCGTGGGCCGACGCCGCCGAGCGGGCCGCCGCCGCGCTCGACGCGCTGCCCGACCCCTATCTCGCCGCCCGCGCCGCCGACGTTCGCGCCGTGGCCGATCAGGTGCTGCGCGCGCTCGTCGGCGCCCCGGCCGCCCTGGCGGACCCGGGCGGCCCACCCGGCGTGCTCGTGGCCCCGGACCTGACCCCGGCGCAGGCCGCGGCGCTCGACCCGGACCGCGTGGCGGGCGTCGTCCTCGCCGCGGGCAGCCCGACGGCGCACAGCGCGATCCTGCTGCGCGCACGCAGTGTGCCGGCGGTGCTCGGGGCGGGCCGGGCCGTCCTCGACGTCGGCGACGGCACCCCGATCGCCCTCGACGGCACGACCGGCGAGCTCGCCGTCGACCCGGACCCGGCCACGCTCGCCGCGTTCCGCGAGCGCGCGGCCGCCCGGGCCATACGCGATCGGGAGGCGCGGTCGCGCGCCGCCGCCCCGGCCGTGACGCGCGACGGAGTCGACGTGCTGGTGGGCGCCAACGTCGGCTCCCCCGCCGACGCGACGGCGGCCGCCGCGGGGGGCGCCGACCTCGTCGGGCTCCTGCGCACCGAG
>NZ_JAHKRK010000185.1 GCF_019396355.1 Pseudonocardia nigra | reverse complement strand
CAGATGGTCCCTGGCTGCGTTGTCGGCAGGCCCGGGTACGTCAAGTACGACGGCGCCTACCTCCGCCTTGCCAGGAACCATCTGGATCACGAAGCCCATCGCCCCTGATCCACGGGACACGGCCTAGTCTCCTCGCCCGTCCCCGGCTCGCCGGCCGACGGCTGGTCGGGGTCGGCCCAGCGCATCGCCGCGAAGTGGCCCAACCGCAGCCCACCGGGCCCGCCGATCGACCCGGCACCGAGCACCATCACCACCGCTGGGACCTTCCGGGTGCCGGGCTCGGATCGCCGCCCACGCCCCCTCCAGCGCGGCCACCATCGGCGCGCTGATCGGCCCACCCGCCCGACGCTCACCCGGCGTTGACACATCTGCGTCAACCCCGCCCGACGCCAGGACCGCGGCGCTCACCACGGTCGGGCCGGTCACTGGATCACCTCGACAGGCTCGACGTTGCACCCGGCCCGGTCGGTGCCGCACAGCGTCGACCCGTCCAGGTGCGCGAACCCCGGCACACCATCGACACCGGCACCGGCGGGCACCAGCTCGACGGCCCGCTCGCGGCAGCACGGACAGATCAGGTCGTCCGGGTCGACGTACCGCTCGACGGTCTCCGGCGTCGCGGTGCTGCTGGTCATGCTGGCCTCCCGGCTGTTGTGGGCCTGTCGGCCCGTCCCCTTGGGGTGGCGGGGCGCTGTTCCCCCGCCGCCGTAAGGCGGTCCACCGCGGCCGTGGAGGCTCGCGGTCAAGGGCGGCCGAAGGCCGTCGCGCAGCGACACGGAGCGCAGCGGAGTGCCCTTGACCGGGAGTTAGGCCGTGGTAAGCCAAGGGCCGACAGGCCCCCGCCGAAGGCGGTCCATCGGGGCTGTTTCCCGGCCCGCGCGGCCATGAGCGCAAACTCGCCACGCCGCGACCCGGCGGCCCGCCCGGACGGCGGACCCTGGCTCTACCTGCGGTGAACTTCCCGAGATTGTCGGGGGTCCGGTGCACACTCCGGGTATGGAGCAGACCGGGCACGTGGCGGGGTGGGTGGACCAGCTCGACGACATGGCGGTGCACGTCACCGACGCGATGCTGCGGGCGGGCGCGGGGGTACAAGCCCCGACGGTGCACGTGCTCGTCGACGACCTCGATCCCGCCTATGTGGGGAAGCTGGGGTGCCGGCCGATGCTGCGCGGCCGCGACGCGCACGCCGCGATCGCGGTGATGGGGCTGTTCGGGTCGATGCTCGGCGCGTCGCGGCTGGTGGTCACATACGAGCACGCGGATATGGCCCGCGCTTGGGAGGACCCAGCCGCCGACACCGCGCCGACCGGGGTCGTGGTCGTCGACGCCGCTCGCGACCCCGCGCAGGACGGGCACACGATCCGCTGGCACCCTGCCCTGTTCACCGAGGGGCCGGACGCTGCCGACGACGGGCCGGCGGTGCTGGCCCACTGGGGTCCGCCGGCTCAATACCGGGCCGGTCGGCTGCCGTCCGCGGTGGCGCGGCTGCTGTCGATCTGGCGCGAGCCGCGGTCGTGGGACGAGCGGGAGTTCCTGCGTGTCCTGGCCGGGTGGGAGCAGGGCGGCTACTCGCTGCGGTGGGTCCAGCGACCCGACGGGGAGCAGCGCCAGCCGGGATGGATGCGGTTGCTCGCCCCGATCATGTAGCGGGAACTCCTGGGCCGCGTATCGAGGCACCGGCCAGTCACCGGTAAGCCATCCGGTGGCGGACCTTCAGCGTGTTGGTGCTAACTATCGGTGCTGGAGGTGATACTGGACGTCGCGGGAGGTCGTGGTGACGATCCAGTTCAGCGGGGGGCCGTTCGTGGACCGGGTATCGGGACGTTTGCTGTGCTACGTCGCACCCAACAACGAGTCCGATCTCGCGGTGGCGGTGCGGGCTGCAGCGCTCACCGGCGGGCACGAAGCGTCCGGGCTGGTGGTGCGCGGCCCGCGCACCACCAAACTGCTCCGCAGCCTCGACCAGATGTCGGCGCCGGGCACGGCACGGCAGCCGGTCATCGTCGATCCGGGGAAGTGGACGAAGACGGTCGCCACCGCGAACGTGCCGCTCGACCTGGACGCTGATGAGGACGTGCTCATCCCGCTGACCCTGGAGCAGTGGGCGGCGTCGTGGTTCAGTGCCGGCGCGGACGCCGTGCTCACTCCGTCAGGGTTCGTGGAGTCCGGGGACTGGCCGGCGTTGAAGGCGGTCCTGGTCGCGGGCGCGCAGGTGCGTGATCCGCGGGTGGCGACGCTGATCGCGACCGACGCGGCGATGCTCGACCCGGCACGGCTGGCGACGTTCCTCGAGCACGTCGACGAACAGCGCGCCGGGCGGCCGCTGGCGTTCGTGTTCGCAGCCAAGTCGGTGCACCTGGCCCGAGCGCGGCGGATGTCCGGGCTACGGGAGCTTCTGGCTGCGTTCCCGGGCAGTCTGGTCGTGGGCGCGGAGGTACTGGCCGCCACGGATGTGCTGGTGCACGGCGGTACCGCGGCGATCGGGCTACTGGCCTCCCAACGCCAGCCACGGCCGCCCGGCAAGGGCGGCGGGCCGGGGTCGGCGGGGTTCATACCGGGGCTGTTCCTGCGTGAGCTGTGGGAGACCCGCAGCCCGTCGATCTATCGGGACTGGTACCGCAACCATTCGGCGCCGGTGTGCGCGGGGTGCGGAGGCCGCGCTGTGGACGAGTTCACCACGGACCCGGCGGACAAGGAGGCGGTCCTGCTCCACAACGTCCACGCCTGGCTCAAGGTGCTCGACGGGCTGCGCGGTGAGGACCTCGACCAGCATGGCTGGCTGGTCAGGGAGCGCTGGCACGCCCGCGGTGCGCACCGGAAACTGGGACCGCGCGGCGCCGGGGCGCCGGTCGATCCCCTGCTGGCCGCGTTGTGCGAGCTCGACGGGCCGCCGCCGCAGCACCAACCCGTACCTGCCTCCTGACCGAGCCCGAGCGCTGGATCAGCGCGGGCTGTTGGACGTCCGGCCGGCCATCTCGCCGGTCACGTCCTCGGTCACGTCCTCGGTCACGACGTCGGTCGCGCGGTCGGTCTCGGCGGTGTGGGCCAGCCATGCGGCGTAGGCGTACTCAGCGAACCGCCACCCGGCAGGCTTGACGTAGCGCTCGACCCACGGGGCCGGCGCCACGATCTCCTCGATCTCCCCGGCCCTGCCGCCGGGGTGGGTGATCCACAGCCCGGCGCCGTCGACGTCGGCCTCCCAGGCGATGTCCGCGACACGGCGAGGTGGGCGAGTCAGCAGTACTACGCGCGTGGCGAACGGTTCGAACGCGGCCGCGCGGCGCAGGGCGGGCCGCCAGGTCGCGCCCCGCACGACGACCAGCGGGACGGTGGCCGCCGGGGTGTAGAGGCGCCGGACCCGGCTACCACCGTCGAGCCAGTCGATACACCCCGCTGGGGCCTTGCCCAGCAGCCGCCGCACCACGTCCCCCAGATCAGCGACGGGGATCTCGGCGTGCAGCGGCAGGCACATCAACGCCTGGAGCACGCTGACGTCCGGGACCGCGCCCAGGCCAGCCGCGGCGCGGCGGGCGTGCTCGGCGGCGTTCACGGCGACGACCGCGTCCGCGCGGGCCCCGCTGACCCGCGCCGCGCCGGGCACCGCGACCGCGGCGACCTCGCGGCAGGTCAGCATCCTCGGGAGGCCACCGCTCATGACCCGAGTATCGCATTCTGCGCGTAGTTACGCAGGGAGCGACGTGCTCGTGCGCGCAGGTGTGCGATCCTGACCGGGTGCCCCCAAGCAGCGGCGACGACCTGCCGATGCCGCTGCGTGAGCTGGCACGCCGGGCTGGGATCGCGGAGGGATCGCTGCGCAGCTGGGCGAAACGCCAGGATCGGCCGTTGCGCACCCAACGCTACGGTGCGCGCTCGGTGACCTCGACGATCGCCGACCTGCGCGTATTCTGCGCAGCTCACCTCGACGAGCTTCCCGCCGCGAAGAGGGCGCTGGCCCACTTGGACAGCCCGACCGCAGCGCTGGACGCCGAATCGCTGCGCAAGGTCCTGGAGGCCGTGATCACCGCCGTCCGCGCCACTACGGCCGCACACGTAGAGCTGGCCGACAACACGGCGACCACATGCCGGGCTCACGCCACCGCGCTGACCAGCGCGCTCCGCGGCCTGGACGACGCCCTGACCCGCATTACCCCAGTCGCGCCCGAACCGCGCTGAGGGCGTGACCGGGCGCGGATGCGGGAGCGGCAGGTTCACCGGCCCAGCGCCTCGCCGTCGTCCTCTTCGCTACGCCCGGACGCGTGGCCGTCGTCGCGGCCGTCGCGGTCGTCGGCCCAGCGGATCAGGTCGTTGCGGCGCTCGTCCTCGGGATCGAATCCATCGAGCGGAGCGAGGTCGTCGACCGGTTCCGGATCGTCGTCCAGGGCGGCGGCCTCCGCGGCACGACGGGCCTCGATCTCGGCGACGCCGAGCCGGGCCCGGTCCACCGTCACGGCCGTCTCGTCCGGAAGCGGGACCCGGCGCCGCTGCTGCGGGTCGATCCATTCCCCGGCATCCGGCGTGGTGGCGTCGCGGATGTCGAGCACCCCGACCTCAGGCAACTCGACCTCCGGCACCTCAACCGTGGGCACGTCGACGTCCGGCACGTCGACGTCGTGGGCCGCCGGCGCCGTCCGGTCGTCGACAGCTCCGTCGTCGGCGGCTCCGTCGTCGGCGGCTCGGTCGTCGGCGGCTCGGTCGTCGGCGACCGGATCGTCGTCCGCCCGGCCCTGCTCGTCCACGGCGTCATCGTCGCGTTCTGGCAGGGCCGGCTCGCCGTCGGTGCGGCTGTGGTCGGTCACGCCCTGGTCGGTGTCGTTGTCGTGGGCTTGGTCAGCGTGGGTGAGGTCATCGGGGGCGAGGTCGTGTTCGGTGATGGGGCGGTCGGGGTCGGCGGCGAGCTTCGCGGCGTGGTCGGCGTCGAGCCATTCCTGGGCGGTGACCCGGTCGTCGGGGCTGTCGACGTCGATCCCGCGCCAGCTCAGCGCTTGGCGGGCACGTTCGGCGCGGTCGCGGGTCACGGCGGTTTCGATCAGCCACAGCGATCGGGCGTCGTCGGCGGCGGTGAGCGCGTCGACCTGCTCGGCGAGCTGGTCTGCCCGTTCCTGTGCGTTGTTGGCGGCGGCGCGCAGCTGGGCGGCTTCGTGCGGGTCGGCTTCGGCCGCGGCGCGGGCGGCCCAGATCGTGGCGTCGGCACGAGCCGTACGGAGGGCTTCGTGGGTGGCGTCGAGTTCGTCGGCGACGTAGCGGGGTGCCCACACCTCCTCGCGGCGGGCGGCGACGACCCGGGCGCGGAGCCGGCCCTCGCTCATCTGCTCCTCGTCCGCGCCGGCGTCGGGCAGGTCCAGCGCCTGGTGCGCGGCCCGGAACACCGCGTGCTTCTCGACCAGGCCGGCAGGGGGTGCGGCGCCGAGCGGGTCGGCGTGGTCGGTGTGGTCCACGAGTTCGCGGTAGGAGCCGGCCCACCCGGCGCGCCGCTCCCACTCCGCCCGCCCGGCCGGATCGCAGGCCGGGTCGGGGACGGGTCCGAGGGCTTCGCGGGTCCACTGCGGCGGGTCCGCGGCCAGCTGGGCGCCGAGCTCGGAGCGGCGGACGTCCGCCGCCGCCGCCAGCGCTGCCAGGCCGGCCGCGCTGGGGTGGTCAGTGTCGCGGCGGATGGCGTGCGGGATGAGGTCGGCGTAACCGTCGACCTGCGGTTCGAGCTTGCCGTCCAGAGCGGTGCGGATGCGGAAGTGCAGCACTTGCGCCACCGACGTCGCCCCGTCGAGCGGGGTGGCGGTGACGGCGTCGCGCAGCACCTGCTCGGGGTCGTGCCCGGCCAGCTCCGCTGTGCGGAGCAGCCCGTCGAGGGTGCCGCGGGCCTCGTCCGCGGCCAACGCGACCCGGTGGTGCTCGGGCAGGGTGCCCTCGGCGGCGAGCCGGTCCAACAAGGACCCGGTGCGGCCGGTGAGGTCCTCGCCGATCACGGCGATCATCGGGTCGACCTGCGTCATGGTCGACCGCGCCCTCTCCGCGGCGTGCTCGGCCTCGGTGAGCGCGGTCCGGTTCGGATCGACGTCGGCGGGTCGGATCGCGTCGCCGAGCACGG
Source organism: Pseudonocardia nigra (assembly GCF_019396355.1). Taxonomy (GTDB): domain Bacteria; phylum Actinomycetota; class Actinomycetes; order Mycobacteriales; family Pseudonocardiaceae; genus Pseudonocardia; species Pseudonocardia nigra. Next base: position 10,897 of record NZ_JAHKRK010000185.1, on the reverse strand, counting down.
TCGCGGCGTCGCGCGCCGCGATCGAGTGTGTCTCGCCGGTGGCGGCCTCACCGGCAACGTTGCGGGTGATCACGAACGCGGTGTTTCCCTCCCTGCCGCGGGTCAGCTGCACGTACGCCGAGGCGGCATCGGCGCCGGCGCCGAGGACGGCGTGCCCGACATCGACGGTGCGCCCGTGAGCGGCGTGCACCGTCGAGGCGTAGGCGAGGGTGACGTGCTCGCGCACGTAAGCGGGCGGGAGCTGCATCGGGTCGCCGAGCTGCTCGGCACGCGACCCGTCCGCGGTCACCGGGTCGCGGCCGGTCACCGGGGCGACGGTCAGGCCGCCGTCCGGTCGGACGGCCATAACGCGGTAGGTGGTGCGGTTGACCGGCGCCTGGGTGTTGCCCTCCCAGCCCTTCAGGTGCCAGGCGTTGCGGCGGGCCTGGATCAGGTCCCCGACCCCGGCCGCGGTCCCGGCCCAGCCCGGCATGCCGAGCAGCACGCCGTCCTCCTGGACCTTTCCGAGCCGGACGAGTTCGGCGCGTAGCCCGGCGGAGACGCGGGCGGCGGCCTCGTTCGACCCGACCACCAGCAGGGCGTCACGGCCGTCGATGGTGTCGGCCAGCCACGCGCGTGCGGCGGCCTGTTCGGCCTGCTCCGGGGTGCCGGCGTCGACGATGCGCCCGTGCTTGGCGTACTCGCCGACGACGCCCGCGTCGCCGTCGCGCAGCCGCAGCGACGCGGGCCCTTCCCACTCGTTGCGGAAGCGGCGGACCTCGGCGAGTTCGTAGGTGATCCCCGCGGCGGCGACGTCGGCGAGCGACCCACCGGCGCCGACGGCGGCGAGCTGGCGGGAGTCCCCCACGAGCAGCAGCTTCGCCCCGACGGCGGCGGCGCGGCGGTGGATCGCGACCAGATCCGCGGTCGGGGCGGCGCCGGCCTCGTCGACCACCAGCAGGTCACCCGACCGGAGCCGGAACGCCTCGTCTCCGTCGGCCGGGTGCCCGGCGTCGAGCCGGGCCTGCCCGTCGAGCCAGCGGCGGATGTTTCGCGCGGTCACGCCCTCCTCGGTGAGCACGTCGGCCTGGCGCTGGCCGTAGGCCAGCCCGAACACCCGCGGCCCCTCCGCGCCTCCCCGCGCACCGCCGTCGGGCTCCGGCGACCCGTCCGGGCCGCCGACCGGCCGGCCGGTGGTCGGCCAGGTCTCCGCGAGCGCGCCCACAAGGAACGACTTCCCGGTACCGGCCGGGGCGGCGAGGACCTCGACCGCCGCGCCGGAGGTGAGGATCCCGGTTAGTGCGGTCGCCTGGTCCTCGCCGAGAGCGCGGCCGGAGTGGGCGAACCGGTCGACCACCTCGGCGGCCTGCTCGCTGGTCCACGCCGGCGCGCCGCGCCGGACCGCGGCGGCGCGGAGCTCCGCCTCGCCGAGCAGCTGGGCGTCCGTGGCGAACCGCTCGCTGCCGGGCCGGACGAACGTCGACGACCCGTCGGCCCGGTAGAACCGCGCCTCCAAACCGGCCGGGCCCTCGTGCGGGTTGAGATGCCGGGCCAGGGTCAGGGCCTTCTCGGCGAGCCCGTCGAGCAGGACGGGCACCTGGTCGTGGCGGATGCCCAGCTGCCCGGGCAGCGCCTGGGAAATCGCGAACATCAGGTCGGCGCGGGTCCAGGACTGCTTGGCCTCCTCCACCGCCGCCAGGGCGCGGGCGATCACGTCCCGCTCCGACCACGCATCCGCCTCCCCGCCGCCCTGGGCGAGGACGCGGCGGGCGACGTCGCCGAGGTGCACGCCCAGCTGCTGGGCGTGTTCGTCGGCCCAGCGGGCAATCTGCCCCTCCCGCGTCTCGCCGCCGAACACCTTCCCCGCACGGGTGGACTGGAACGCCTCGTCATGCAGGCGGCTGCGTTCGCTCGCGACCGGATCGCGCCCGACCTCGCGGCGGAACTGCGCGAGCAGCTGCTCCATGCGCGGCGTGATGGCCTTGGAGCGCTTGGAGAACATCCCCGTCGAGTCGGCGTCCACGCCGGCCACCTCCCGGGCCCCGTCCGGGCGGGTCACCCACCGGGCGCCGAGCGTCTCGGTCAGGTGCGCCTCGGCGACCCGCTCACCGACCGCAGCGGCGGCCCACCGCCACTGCTTGAGCAGGTTCGAGTCGACCGCCAACCACTTCCCGTCCGCGCACGGCACCTTGTTCGCCACTGCCCCGTGCACGTGCAGGTGCGGGTCGTGGTCGCGGCTGTCGTGCTGCAGGAACTGCGCGGCCACGAACCGGTGGGCGTCCACCCACTCCCCCGCGCCGCCGCCGTGATGCCCACGGCGGGCGTACCCGGCCTTCTCCGCCAGGAAGTCCAGCGCCGCCCGGTGCCCCACCATCAGCGCTTCCTCGACTGCGGCCGCTGCGGCCCTCCACTCGCCCGCCTCGTCCTCGGCGCCGTCGGCGTGCGCGTCGCTGGCGGCGCGCTCGCACCCGACCCACAGCACCGTCATCGACTTCGGCGCCGACAGGGTGATGTCGTAGAACGCCACCGACTGCCGCGCCGATCCCGCCGCCTGCGCGCGCAGCTCCGCCCGCTTCTCCGGCCCCGCCTGCGGGTGCGCCTCCAACAGCCCGGCGTAGATCTCCTCCGCCTTGCGGTAGTTCCGCGGCGCGTTGCCCAGCCGGGCCGCCTTCCCCCACGTCTCCCGGCGCGCCGTGTTCGGGTCGCGGGGGTCCAGGCCGTGGGTGTAGAGCGCCTTCATGACCTCGGCGTCGACCTCGCCGGTCAGCCCGAGCAGCTCCGCCCCGGCGCCGTGCCAGCGCCCCGGCGGCTCCCCCGCTGCAACCGCACCCGTGTAATAGCCCTCCCTCCCTTTCGCCACGGCATCAGTCAGATAATCGGTGTCATAGCTCGAACGAATCGTGAGCACAACCATTCTCCCTGCTCTGCCGAAACGTATTAAACAATCGTCATTTAGTTGATCTTGTGCGCCGTTTCCTGCATATCTGGCGGGCGTCGACACGCCGTCTCAGCCGGGCTCCAGCCGGCCCGCTCGCCGTCGGCGGCGCACCGGCTGCGCGGGCCCGGCACGGCCCGCGCAGCCACCATCGGATCGTGATGCAATGGTCCGCTTGGCGGTTGGGTGTTGCTTGTGTCCTTCGTCTGTGGCTCGTGTCGTGCTCGGTGTCTGGCTGTCGTGGGTCTGACTGGTCTGGCTGGTCCGGCTGGTCGGGCTGTTGATGTCTCTGGTGATGAGCTGAAATGAGTTGTCGTGTGGGTCGATGAAAAGATCCTGATGTCGGGACTGCTGGCGTACTGGTGGTGTGTCAGGCGCAGTTCGGGATGCCTGTGACCGGTCAGAATGCGCGGGAATTGTTGGGACGAGCTGGTCGGATGACTACCTCGCGCGCTCGCAGGGCGCGCAACACGGCGTCCGGGCTGACCCGGAGCAGAGCCGCGATGCCGGCCGCGCTGGCCCCGGCCGCGTAGAGCCGCACCGCACGGTCGACGTCCAGCGCGGGTGCGCCGCGTCGGGCCTCGGGGACGGGCGCGGCACGGTCCAGCACCGCGCGGCGGTGGCAGAACCGGCATAAGGGCCGGTAACGGGCCGGGTCGAGGCTGTAGCGACGCCCCCGGCCGGGCTCGGTGCGTTCGTCCGGGTCGGTGCCGTCGTAGGCCCAGACCGCCGCCAGGCCTGCGCAGTCGGCGCACCGCTGCGCGTCTGGTGCACCGCGGGACGCCCGGAGCTGCGTGAGGGCGGCACGGTAACTCGTGCCGGTGTCCGCGATCGGCACCGCGGCCAGCGGTTCCCCGTGGCGCTGCCAGCGCCGGTAGTGGGTCCGGCAGTACCCGTGGGCCTTGTGGTCGCGCCCACAGCCGGGCACGGTGCAGCGCCGGGCGCCCCCCGCCCGTGCCTGCTCAGGCTGGATCACCGGGCCCTCCGGTGCATGGCCTGGGCGTAGTCGCCGGCCTCGGCGAGCTGGGCTGCGGTGGGCTCGGATCGGGTACTGGTCGCGGCCCACTCGACGGCGATCCGGGCGGCGTGCGCGACAAGCGGCGCCACCGCGGGGGCGTGACCGTGCTGGCGGCCGGGGGCGTGCAACGACAGGTCGCACTTGCCCAGCGCATCACGGACTCGACGGACGACGTTCGGGCGCTGGCGGTCGTGCCAGTCCCCCACCCGCAGCCACGACCCGGTGTCGGGGCCGTAGGCCTCGGCGTGAGCGCGGCGCAACCACCACAGCTCCTCGATCACGTGCGGGTGCCACAACCAGCACGCGCCCAACTCGCTGCCCGGGTAGCGCAGGTACACCCGGTCCAGCCACTCGACCAGGTCGGCCAGATCGGCGACCGCGAGTTCCGGGTCGGAGGCCAGAAGCCACGACCGAACCGGGGGCGGCCCCGCCTCTCCCTCGCCCGCGCCGCCCGGCGGGTTGACGGGCTCGCCCGCGGCCGGGTCATCGCCCGGTGCGGCGGGCACCGGGATCAGCGGTGGGGTGGTGACGAGCGCGACCAGGCGGGCGACGTCCTCACCGAGACGGCGCACCTGATCGTTGAGTTCGGTGGTCTTGCGCGCATTGCGGTCCACCGCCCGGGCAATCGCGCGGGCCTGGTCGTCCGGCCCGCGCCCTCGGCCTGCAGCCGAGCCGGCCGACGCGCCGTTGGCGTCATCACGCACGCTGCCGGCGCCCTCGCTCGCACCGGTCGGGCTGTCGTTCGTGGTCGGGTCCATGCCGGATCACCGCTCCCCGCCGTCGGAGGTGTCCCCGCCGATCCCGGCTCCGCCCAGAACCCGGACGGGGTCATCCGTGCCGCGCTCGGCGCGTTCGACGGTCTGGTCGTCGGCGTGCCAGCGGATGAGCTGCTCGCGGCGCTCCGCGTCCACGTCCGCCGCCGGTGGGGCCGGCCGCTCGTGCCCCTGCGGGGCGACCTCACCCGGGGTGACCGGCTGGTCCTCGGGCGCGGTGCGCGGCACGGGCACCGCGGCGCCGGGCGCCACATCGCGCCGGGTCTGGTGGGCGCGGGCGATGGCTTCGACGTCGTGGGAGTCCATGCCCCACTGGTGCACCGAGGTCCCGACCTCGCGGGAGGTGTCGTCCAGGTAGCGGGCGATCGCAGCCTGGGATTGTTCAGGGGTGAACCCACGCTCGGTCAAGCAGTCGGCGACCTCGCTGCGGGTGAGGGCCACCTCATGCGGTCCAACCGGGGCCCACCACTTCACCACGTCCGGGGCGTCCCGCTCCGCGGCCCAGTCCTGGCCGGTGGGACGATCGGTCGCTCCACCCGGATCACGGCCCCACCACGCCGCGCGCAGCGCCGCGTCAGCCCGCTCGGCCTGCTCGTTCAGCTCAAGGAAACGCTCGTCTTCCACGAACGACTCGCCGGCCGCCCGGCGGTAGTCCGCCTCCTTGGCCATCGCCGCATCGACGTCCCAGACTGCGCGGCGCGCGTCCTGAACCCGCCCGATGTAGCCGCTCACGGCGCCCCGTCGAGCTGGCACCTCGCCGGCTGCGTAGGTCGCGGCCGGGTCGTTGAGGTCTGCCACCGCGTGCGGCACAGCAGCCTCTGATGCCTGATCAGGTGCGACACCCGCGGCACCACCGGTGGCGAGCGGCCCGGTCGGACCGACCGGATCCGGCCGGACCCCACCTCCGCCCGGCCCGCCGTCCCCGTCCCAGTCGTCGCGCGAGAGGGCGTTGCTCGCGGCCTCGATCTCGGCGTGCTCCTCGACGTCGATCAGTCCACCGGCGACCGCGTTGGCGGTGGGCAGGCGGGAGTCCGGGACCGGCCACGGGTTGTGCTCCTCGCGGGCCCGGTCGGCCCACACAACCGCCGCGCGCTCGATCTGAGCGACGCGATCCGGGTCCTGGTCGCGGTCCAACGTCGCCGCCCGCCGCTCGTCCTCCACGGCATATCCGGCGGCACGGGCGCGGGCGTCGGCGATCGTCTCCCCGCGGTAGTGATCCACCCACTCGTAGCCGCGGGCGATCTCGGCCAGGTCGTACGGGTCGACTCGCCAGCCGCCCTCGGGCTCGCCGTAGCGGACGGTGTTCGCGGCCAAGTACTGACCGACCATCAGCTCCGCGTCCAAGCGGTCGAACCCGACCGCGGCGACCCGCTCCACTGCCTGCTCAGCGGTGAGCGACTCGTAGCGGGCAACGCTGGGGTCGGCGTCGAAACGGGGCACGAATCCGCCCTCGCCGGAGCCGGCGGTGACGCGGTCAGGGCGCGTGTCTTCGGTGCTCATGACGGTGCTCCTGTGGTGTCGGAGGCGCGGCCAGCCTCTGCGGCGGCGCGGGAAAGAAGCTGGTTCGTGCGCTTGCTGGGCGCGGGGAGGGCCGGGGACAGGTCACCCGGCCCCACCCGCTGGTCAGGGGCCCCGGTGGCGTCGGCGAGCCGGCGCCGGATCCGGGCCTCGCGCCGCAGCACCCACACCGCGCCCGCGACCAGCGGGGCGCAGATCAGCGCAGTGACAACGGCGTGCTCGACAGCCGGCCAGATCGCCGACACCGCGCCCGCGCCGCAGACCACTAGGACGACGGTCATCAGCCGCGGGTAGTCCGGGCTGTGCGTGGGTCCCCACCGGGTCATCGCGCACCCCCGTTCCGCTCGTGCTGCTGGTCTTGTGCGTGCCGGTGGTGGCTGGGGGATGGCGTCCACGGCGACGGGAACGCCAGCACCTCGGCGCCCTCCCCCGCTGCGGGCAGCCCGACGTCGTCCAGCCCGACCTCGTCGACCACGGCTGCGTCCGCCGCCGATCGCACGGCGGGGACGGCGTAGGGCCCGACCTTGGCCGGACCGCCGCGTCCGGTGACCCGCAGCCGCACCGCGGACAGCCGCGCCCTGAACCAGCCGACGGCCGCGGTCGTCCGCCCCGTGACCCACGCGCGGGCCGGTCGGGTGCTGCGGGCGACCCAGCCGGCCGCGCGGCTACGGCGGGCAGCGAGCCAGGCCCGTGCTCGGACAGTGAGCGCGTTGGGGTGGTGGACGGCGTGCACATCCGCGCGGCGCCACGCCTGCTCGGCCCGCCCGACGACCGGGGGCATGTCGCGGGTGAACAACACGACCCGCCCGGCCGGCAGATTCGCCAGCTGCGCAGGGGCGAGCACCGGCACCCGCCGCACCGACCGGGACGCGACCCGACCGTGCATGTCGGTGGTGGTGATCGGCTCGTCGCGCTCCCCGGCCAGGATCGACCAGTAAGTGAGGTCGTCCCGGTCGGCGGTGCCACCGAACAGCAGCCGGCCACCGGAGTTGTTCAAGATCACCGCAGCCTTCGCCGGGCCGTAGCAGTCCACCAACTGCGCGCGGGACTGGAACAGCGCCACGATCGACACACCGCGACCGCCCATGTCCGCGGTCCACCGGTCCAGCGGGACCGGACAGATCAGCGCGGCCTCGTCCAGCCGCAACGACAACGGCGGGTCGAGCCGACCACTCGGTGCATGAGCGGCCAGGCGGCGGGCCTCGCGGGCGATGTACCCGGTCAGCGCGCACACGAGCGGCGCGACCTGCGCCTCCTCCCCGCCGAGCATGAACACCGTGGCCCGCGCCGCGAGCAGTGCGGCGACGTCGAACGGGCGCCCACCCTGCGACAGCGGCCGGGCGGCCTCCTGAGCTGGGCCGTGGGTCAGCCACCCGAGCGCGGGAGCGATCGTGGAGGTGATCGACGTTCGGGTGCGGTCGTTGGTACCGATGAACTGGGTGATCGCCGCGACGAACGCCGGTTCGCTGCTACGCGTCCGGAGCAGGTTGAGGATCTCGCCCTCTGACCCGTCCAGATCCGCCAACCAGGACTGGACCTCGGCGATCGTCAGGTTGCCGAGCGCGGCGGCGTGTAGCAGTGCGGCCAGGTTGCGGCGACCCTGGTCCTCCCAGAACTCCCGGTCCCCACCTCCACCGCCGTGGCTGATCGCGGCGAGCATGTCCGCGGCTCGCTCGTTGGCCGTCACCGCGTCCGTGCAGCCGGTGAGGGGGTCGAACGTGATCGTCGACTCCCGGCCGCCGAGTCCGACCGGGTTGAACACGAACACCGGGCCCACCCGCTCCCGTAGCGGCGCGGTCTGGTCCAGCAGATCGGTCCGCGTCGAGGTCACCAGCACTGCGCCCGGGGCGTCCAAGACGCGGCCGGCCAGCCACTGCGTCTTGCCCGTCCGCGGACCGCCGAACACGAGCACGACGTCCTCAATCGGCGCCCACACCCGGACCGCCGCGACCCGGCACAGCTCGACGGCCACCATCTCGACCGGCAGCCGCAGCAGCTGCCCAAGCCGGGCCCGGCGCGACCCCGCGCGCAGGGAGGGGCGGAGTGTGCCGGCGCGGCGACGCATCGCCACTCCGGACCGAGTCCGGGCGATGTCGGTCGTCGAGGCCACCCCGGCCTTGCGGCGCGCGGATGCGCCCCACCGGGTAACCGTGGCCATCGTCCGCCCGAACCGCAGCCACACCACCACCACGACCGCGGCGGCGAGCAGCCCGAGCAGGAACGGGTGCGAGGTACGCACGATCGCCCACGCCGGGAAAATCGCCGCCAACCCGGCGCCGAGCGCGACCGCGCGCGCCCCACGCCGCCAGCCGATCACCGCCACGGCGAGCAGCACCGCCACGACCACCACCAGCGAGATGTTCACGACGTCGCCCCTCCCGTCCCGTAGCTCGCCCCGTTGAGTCCGGCGCCGTTGATCGCGTGCACCCGCTCCGAGCCCAGGTCCTGCTCCGTGTCGGGGCCGCCCGCACTCCGGGCCGTGTCGGCCGGGTCGTGCGCGGTGCGGGTGCGGTCGAGCAGCCGGCGGGCCTCGTACTCGCTGATCTCCAGCTCCCGGGCCAACCGGCGCCGTCCCGCGCCCTCGGCGATCAGCACCGTCGCCCGCTGCTCCGCCGTCGGTACCACGGTCGGCTGCGTCGCTGGAGCCCTCCCCCACAGCCGCGACAGGCCACGCTCATCGAGCAGCTCCGCGTCGTCCGAGTTTCCGAGCTCGTCGAGCGGGGCGGCCTCGACAGCCGACACGTCGGCGCGCCCCACCAGGACCGCCAGGTGCACCACCGCACCGAGCACCGCCGGCGCGACCGCGGAGACGACCACCACCACCCACCACGCCGGCGCGATCCCGAACGCCGCCAGGCCGTGCCCGAGCGCGTTCGCCGCCACCGACAACCCGAGCAGCGCCAGCGCCAGCGCCCGGGCGAACCGGCGCGCAGACTCCGCCGACCAGCCGCCCAGCCACACCAGCGACCCCGCCGCAGCCCCGGCGTCGACCACCACCGGCAGCAGCCACGCCAGCCACGGGGCGAACCCGCACACCAGCGCGAGATCGCGCAGTGCAGCGAACGACAGCACCGCCGCCGACGACGCGACCACGAGCAACAGCCCGTACAGCACGGTCCGGGCGCTCATCGTGCACCGCCCGGACCGGACGTGGCGCCGGGTTCCCCGGCGTCGCGGACACCGATGTGCCCGATCGCCGACCAGAACCGGTTCGCGTGCCGTCCCGCGCCGTACAGCGCCCGCGCCAGCGCCTCCGACTCATCTGCGGCATCCGCCAACCGCTCGAACGGGTCCACCGTGCCGCTGTCGTCATAGACCGACTGCTCGGCGTACCGGTCGACCTGCCGCGTCAACACCCGCGCCAGTGCCTCGAGCGATGCCAGCGTGTCGACCACCTCACCGGCCAGCGCGTAGAAGTCCGCGTGATCGGGGGTTGCCGTCCGCTGGGCGTGCACCACGGCCCGCCACGTTCGCGCGCCCCTGTCTGCCTGCCGTACCGCCTCGGGACGGTCGTCCCGCTCGTGCTTCCTGCCCGTGCTCATCTACCCTCGGTGTCCTTCCGCTCGTGTCCCTGCCAGGGGGTTTGCGTGGGAGATCCGGAGGGGCGCCCGGTTGCCGCCAGGCGCCCCTCCACCCGCACCCGCCGCAGGCGCGCCGGGCGTGCTCGGGTCAGTCGTTCCTGTGCCGGTGGTGCGGACCGCGCGAACCCAGCGGGCCGCCGTGCGCTCGGTGACCAGAAACCGCGCCGCCACCTCCCGCACCGAGAGTCCGGCCGCGATCGCCGCCCGGCCCGCAGCCGCCACCTCGTCGCGAGACCCGCCCACCGGGCGCTGCGACAATCGGCCGCGAGGCCGGCGGGCACCGCGCCGCCCGGCCTTCAACACCCGGCGCTCGTGCTCGGTCATCCCGCCGGCGATGCCCTCCGGCAGCGCCGCCAGCGCCCACGACAGGCACTCGGCCCGGACCGGGCACCCGGCGCACACCGCCTTGGCGATCGACACCTGCACCTCGAACTCCGGGCCCTGCACTGCGGCCGGAAAGAACACCTTTTTCTGGACTATCGGCGTGCATGGGTGTCCTGTGTTCGGAATTCTCATGGTTAGTTCCTTGGTGTGAGGTGTGGGAGGCCGAGGTTCGTCGGCGTGTTCCGGGCCTGGCGGTCGAGAGCGACGAGTTTGCTTTCCGCGGCCTGCAGACTGATGCGTAGTCCTTCGATCTCGCCGTGCCAGCCGTTGTGGCGGGCTTCGCTGATGCGTTCCCTAAGGCTGCTGGCGATCTCAGCGAGTCGGTTCCGTTGGCGGGGGTCGACGCGGAGCATCGGGCAGCGGACGCAGGCGTGTTCGCGCTGGCAGGGAGCACTGTAGGGGCGTGCGCAGGTGCCGAGTTCGAGCTTGCGCAGGGCGAAGTGCTGCTGGAACTCGCGCCATTCGTCGTCGGTGGGTTCCCGGTATTCCGCGGCGGGCCGGATCGAGCGGCGTTCGGCCAGATGCGAGCGGTAGGTCCGGATCAACTCGTCCTGGAACACGGCGACATAGGATTCGCTGCTAGTGATGCGCTTGTGTCCGAGCAGGGCAGCGGTGATGTGAACGGGAAGCCCGCCGGTGACGGCCTCGGTGGCGAAGATCCGGCGGAAGTCGTGCGGTGTGAAATGCATCGGGTCGCCGGCGGCGTCGC
>NZ_JAHKRK010000184.1 GCF_019396355.1 Pseudonocardia nigra | reverse complement strand
CTGATCCACCAGGCCAACCTCGCCCGCGAGCGCGGCCACGACACCATCGACCCCGACACCCGCGAGCCGCTGATCACCCGGTTCCGCAACGGGGTGCTGGTCGGGCTGTCCGAGACCACCTCCCGCGCACCTCCCGCGGCAACCGACCCGGCGAAAACAAGGCCCGCACGCTGCTGGAAGTCCTGCGCGACCGCCAGGCCGACGTCCTGCGCTTCGCCCACGACCTCAAGGTGCCGCCCACCTCCAACCAGGCCGAACGCGATCTACGGCCCAGCAAGGTCCAGCAGAACGTGTCCGGACGGCTGACCAGCGAGAAACGCACCAAAGACCGCTACACCATCCGCGGCTACGTCTCCCCTGCGGCCAAACACGGCCTCAACGCCATCACCGTCCTACGCGACGCGCTCACCGGCCACCCCTGGATGCCGGCACTACCCGCGCCCACCTGACCACGGACACCGAGCCGAGCGCACCGGAGGCCGAACGGCCGACCGGCGATCACGCCATGCCACCACACCCGCTGAATGTTTACCGCCTGCCAGCTGCAAAGAAGGGCCAGCACGGAGAGACGAAGGCCCTCTGGAACCGAGCGACTATTGCGTACATTCGTGTGCGATCACTCCTTTGGGCGGATGATCTGCGGCGATGTTGCCGGTCTCGCATCGAATGCGAGATTGTCCCGCCCGATGCGAGCCGAGATGGGTCCGCGGTGACCGGGACCGAGACGACCACGTTGACGGTGCCGGGTGCCGCGCGGCTGCATCTGGCCGACGGGGTGCCGCTGCTGCGCCCGGATGTGGTCAACGCACTAGCCATGGCGATGGAACCGCAGTGCGGCTGCGGTCCTCGGGGCTGTGAGAGGCCCTGCGAGAAGGGGCCTCAGTCGGGGCCGTGCTGGGGTCTGTGCAGGGTGGCGGTGGCGTCGTCGCGGAAGCGGACGCCGATTCCCGGCTCGTCGCTGGGCCGGATGGTGCCGTCGCGGATGTCGGGTGGCCGTTCGAACAACTCGTCCCACCAGCCGGGCATGTACTCGACGATGTGGGCGTTGGGGCAGGCGGCCATCAGGTGGACGCTGGTCTCGATGAACAGGTGGTTGGAGATCGGCAGGCCGGCGAGTTGTGCCTGGGTGGCGGCCAGCAGGAAGCCGGTGGGGCCGGCGCAGTGCTGCAGGTCGGGCATGAGCACGGCGGCGGCGGCGTGCTCGATGAGTGGGCGCAGTCCTTCGGTGCCGAAGACGCTCTCCCCGGCCGCGACGGGGGTTTGGATCGCGGCGGCGATCTGGGCCAACCCGGCGACGTCGTCGACGGCGACGGGTTCCTCGATCCAGAAGAGGCCGAGCTCGTCGAGGGCCCGGGTGGCGGCGAGCGCCCGAGTGCGGGACCAGCCCTGGTTGGCGTCGACCAGCAGGTGGGTTGCCGGGTCGAGGGCTTCGCGCACCCGGGTGACGCGGTCGAGGTCGCGTCGCCAGTCAGGGGAGCCGACCCGCATCTTGTAGTGCCGGAAGCCTTGTTCCTGGGCTTGGAGGGCTTCGGCGAGGAGTTCCTCGTCGGAGAGGCTGAGCCAGCCGGGCTGGGTGTAGACCGGTAGCGCGGTCGCGCTCCCTCCCAGCATCCGGAACAGCGGGAGTCCCGCGGCCCGGGCGTGCAGGTCCCAGAGAGCGGTGTCGACCGCGGAGAGGGCCAGCATGCCGATCCCGGACTGTCCGGTCAGGCTGAGCTGCTGGCGCATCGCCGCGGAGATCGCGCGGATCTCCCGCGGGTCGCGCCCGTGCAGGAGGCCGGCGAAGTCCTCCAGCATCCGGCACACCGCCTGCGCGTGCCCGGCGGCGAGGGTGAGCGCCGCGCCTTGGCCGGCGACGCCGTCGGCGCAGACCTCGACCAGGGCGTTGTGGGTGTGTGTCGTCTGGTGGATGGCGGTGCGCATTGGGCGGCGCATTCGCACCGGGGCGTAGCCGATCCGGACGCGGTCGATCCTCATCGGGTCTCCTGGCTGGATGCGGGGCCGCGGGCACGCAACTGGTCGACCAGCCGGGCGGTCACCGGTACCGGGATCCCGTGCCGGGCGGCTCGGCGGACGACCGCGCCGCCGATCGCGTCGAGCTCGGTGGGCCGCCCGGCGGCGGCGGCGCGCTGCATCGAGGACTGCATCCTCGCCGGGACCCGGTCGAAGAACTGCAGCACGCCGTGCTCGTCGGCGGGCGCGCCTTCGGCGCGGGCCACACCCGCCACCTCGGCGATGACCGCTGCGAGCTCCTTGCGGCGGCGTTCGCGGACGACTCCGGCGGCCGCGTCCTCGTGCGTGGTGAGCAGGGTCAGCGGAGCGAGGAAGTTCAGCTTCCCCCACAGGATGGCGCCCTCATCGTCGCCGACTCGCACGTCGAGGCCGGCCTGCTGGAGCGCTTGGGCGAGCCGCTCGACCCGGTTACGCAGGTCCTCGACGGCGGTTGAGCTCGATCGAGGCGAAAGGGCTGTCGTGACGCACCTGCGCCGGCGCGACCCGGGTCGGCTCCACGTGGATGGTCGCGGCCACCACGGCGGCCTCCGGGTATCGGTGCCGCAGCAGCGCGACGTGCTCGACCCCGTTGAGCAACGGCACCACCAGCGCACCGCCGAGCTGGTCGGCCGGGGCCCGCTGCAACGCGGTTTCGAGCTGGGTGGCCTTGACGGTGCCAGGCAGACGTCGACCGGCTCGGACAGGCGCTCGGCGGCCCGGACCGGGACGGTGAAGGCCCCGCACCGGTCGCTGTCGATGCGCAGGCCCTGCTGGTCGAGGGCGGCGGCGGTGTCGGCGCGGGCCAGGCAGGTGACGGTCGCGCCCGCGCGGGCCAACAGCCCGGCGAGCAGGCCGCCGACCCCGCCGGGGCCGAGCACGGCGACACGAAGGCCGGCAAGGTCTTCGGGGGTGGCAGCCTGCCCGGTGTCGCGGTCCATGTACCGAACTTAGCCGCGGATGCGGCGTCCGGGCAGCCGCGCGCGGCCATCGGCGGACGGCTCAGGCGCCGATCGTGGCCTCGACGGCACCGAGGTGCTCGGCCGTCCGAACTGCGCTCGGGTCCCCGACCCGGTGCAGCCGACCTTGTAGCCAATCACCCGCTCGGCCGGAGTGCGCAGCGCCGCCACCTCGGCCTGCACCCGGTAGGCCCCGTGGAGGCTGACTTGCGGCCGTCCGGGGTCGGCGAAGAACGGGCCCGGCCCGCCCGCGCGGGTGCGTGTGCGGTTGCGGTGGCGCGCGATCGGGTAGGTGCCCGGACATCGAGACGTCCCTGCACGTCGAATAGCTGATCGAAGGAGGATGCCTTGTCGCTGGAGTCGCACAGCACGTCGCTGGAATCGCACACCGCCCTGGTCACCGGTGGCAGCCGCGGGATCGGGCGTGCGACCGCGTTCGCGTTGGCGCAGGCCGGCGCGGCGGTTGCCGTCCTGGCCCGCTCGGGGGATGAGGTGGACCGGACGGTGGGGGAGCTCCGCTCGGCCGGGCACCGCGCCGCCGGCTACCCCGCCGACGTCGCCGACGCCGCCTCGCTGGGGAAGGCCTTCGATGCGCTGATCGGCGAACTCGGTCGGATCGACATCCTGGTGAACAATGCCGGGGTCAGCTGGCCGGTCGGGCCGACCGCGAGCATCGACGTCGACCGGTTCGCCGACGCAGTGGCGATCAACCTGCTCGGGCCGATGCGCTGCATCCGGTCGGTCCTGCCGGGCATGCTCGATGCCGGCTGGGGCCGGATCGTCAACGTCACCACCGGCGCGGCCACCCCTCCGGGACTGCCTCGCGCGGCGGCGTACTCGGCCAGCAAGGCGGGGCTGAACCAGCTGACCGTCAACCTGGCCGTCGAGCTCGCAGGCACCGGGGTCACCGTGACCGCCGTCGACCCCGGCCCGGTCGACACCGCGATGCAGGACTACATGCGCGACCAACCCGCCGAGGTCATCGGCGCCCGGGTCCACGACATGTTCCGCCGTTATCACGCCGAGGGCCAGCTCCACACCCCCGAGCAACCGGCTCAGCTGATCGCGGCCCTGGCGGCCGGCGATGTCACCGGCGAGATCGTCGCGGTCGCATCCGACCGGGCCGCGGCACTGACCCACCCGAGCGGCCCGACGGGCTGATCGCAGCAGGTCCCAGGCGGCGTTCGGGGACCGCGCCGTGTCCCGGTGGGCCGTGTCCCGGTGGGCCGTGTCCCGGTGGGCCGTGTCCCGGTGGGCCGTGTCCCGGTGGGATACGGTCGGCGGATGGTGAGCCGGGAGCGGTCGGCGGTCGAGGAGTTCGCTGCCCGCGGGTATGACGTCACGGTCAACGACACCCGGCTGCACCTGCTCGACGAGGGCGAAGGCTCGCCGGTCCTGCTGCTGCACGGCAACCCCACCTGGTCCTACCTGTGGCGCGACGCGATCGAGCCGCTGGTCCGGGCCGGCCACCGGGTACTCGTCCCCGACCAACGCGGCTTCGGAAGTTCGATGCCGATGGGCAGCCCGCACGACGACCTGCTGGAGGTCCGCGTCGCCGACCTGGCCGGGTTGGTGCAGGCGCTGGGGCTGGAGGAGGTCACCCTGGTCCTGCACGACTGGGGCGGTCCGATCGGCCTGGCCTTCGTCGCCGCCCACCCGCAGTCGGTGCGGGCGGTGGTGGTGATGAGCACCTGGGCCTGGCCGGAGCCGTCGCCGTTTCACGCCTCGATCGTGCCGTGGCGGATGCTGCACGCACCCGTCGTCGGCCCGCACCTGCTGGGCAGGCACAACAGCCTGGCCGACCGGGGCGTGTACCTGTCCGTCGTCGACCGCGCGGGTTTCGGGAGCGGGCCGGCCGGGCCTACGCCGAGGCGATGCCGGACCCGGCGAGTCGGCTGCCCACGGTGCTGTTCCCGCGGCTGATACCGGTGGGCCCGGACTCCCCCACGTCCGGCTTCTTCTCCTGGCTGCAGGCGCAGCTGCCGTCCCTGCAGATGCCCGCACTGGTGATCTGGGGCCGCGAGGACGAGGTGCTCCCGCCGTCCTACGCCGACCGGTTCGTGCAGGCCCTTGGCAACGCTCGCGGCCCGGTGCTGGTCACCGGGCGGCACTTCCTGCAGGAGGACTCCGGCCGGGAGATCGGCGAACACATCGCACGCTTCCTCGCCGAGGTGGGGGAAGGGGCGGCATGAGCATCCAGTGGCTGGACCGCGATCAGCTCGGGGACCGGTCGGCGCTGCGCCGCCAGGTGGTGCTGACCGAGTTCGGGCTCGGTCACGTGCCGGCATTCCGCCAGGTGTTCGTCGACCACTTCGGCATCCGGGCTCGCGCGCTGCCGGAAGAGCCGGGATGGTTCCGCACCCCAGCCGGGAGCCTGTACGAGGTGGTGCTCACCGCCAGGTCCGGGGAGCCGGTCCCCGGCGGGGTCGAGGTCGCAGCCCTGCCCGCACGATTCGCGCCGATCGACGCCGTGGCCGTCGACCGCGACGTGTCTGAGCTCCTTCGCTGGGTCGTCGAGCGGGCCGGCCGACCGTGGACCCTCGACGCGCTGGACCGGGTCGCCAGGCTGTACCGCATCCCCGAGGCCGAGTCGAGCGCCGACGGCCCGGCCAGCCCCTGAGAGCCGGTGGCTGCGCCGGAGGGGCCGCCCAAGCGGCCAGCCACCCCGCGTCGCCGTTCCACAGACCGTCAGCGCCGCTGTCCCTCGTCGAGCGCCGCGGCGACGCCGGCGATGCCGTCGACCTCTACCGGCGGTGTCGGCCCGTCGGGATCGAGCCGGCGTCCGGGACGGCGCAGCCGGATGACCCGGATACCGGCCTCCAACGCGCCGCGAACGCCCCGCGCCGAGGTGGCGACGTGCACCAGCTCACCGCCGGCTCGCTCCCGCGCGCGCCGGTAGACCTGCGGGGAGGGCTTGTAGACGCCCAGCCGCTGGGAGGTCAGGACGGCGTCGTCGGCGACCAGGCCGGCGACCTTGGTGCGGGCGAAGAGGCCGTCGTCGACGTTGGACAACACCCCGACCCGATACCGGTCGGCGAGGGCGGGCAGCCCGACGGCGACGTCGGGCCACAGCGGCCAGCCTCCGAGCGACCCGAGCAGCGTCTCGATGTCGGCGTCGATGTCGATGTCGGTGTCGGCGCCGCGACCCGCGCACCACGCGGCGCTACGACCGCGCCCGCGACACCCTCGGCCGCAACGCGGCCTACGCCCTCACCGCCTACCTCGCCTGACGCCCCACCGCGCTGCGAGCACGGCGAGCGGGGGTCGGCGCGGGCGGGGGCAGACGCCGACGCCGACGCGGTGGCGCCATCCCGTCCGGGCGGTGCCGGTCGCGGATGTCGGCGCCGCGATCCTGGCCGCCGAACGTGTTCGCCTCACCGACGGCGCACCGGGTGGTGCAGCCATCAACGTCGCAGGTGATCCACCGCGCTGCGTGACCACGACGGTCAGCCAGGCTCGGGGTCACCGACGCGCAGCATGCACGGGGGTTCGGCGGGGGGTAGCAGAAGAACCCGTCCTGGAGGCCCGCAGCCTGCCCGAGGTGTGGCTGGTCAACGCCGCGCAGGTCAAGAACGTCCCCGGCCGACCCAAGACCGACAAGCTCGACGCGGTCTGGCTGGCCAAGCTCGCCGAACGCTCGATGATCGCGCCGAGTCTCGTGCCGGCCGAGCCGATGCGCCACGTCCGCGACCTGGCCCGGGCCCGGTTCGACCTGGTCGAGGACCGCGCCCGGGTCAAGCAGCGGGTGGAGAAGCTCCTCGAGGATGCCCTGATCAAGATCTCCTCGGTGCTCACCGACATCCACGGTGCCTCCGGGCGGGCGATGATCGAGGCGCTGATCGCCGGAGAACGCAATCCGCGGGCACTGGCTGAGCTGGCCAAAGGCCGCGCCCGAGCCCGCCGAGCCGCGCTGGCCGAGGCCCTCGACGGCCGGTTCACCGACCACCACGCCCGGCTGGCCCAGATGCTGCTGGACCAGATCGACGACCTCAGCACCCGGATCGAGACGGTGACCGCGCTGCTCGACGAGGCGATCGCCGCGCTCCCCACCGGATCGACCACTCCTGCTGTCCAGACCGCCGGTGACGGCCAGCCGCCATCGGCCGCCACTGCGGCCACCCCCGCGAGCGTCGCCTCGGCGGTCGGTCGACTGGCCGAGATCCCCGGCGGCGGCCCGGACTCGATGCGGGCGGTGATCGGGGAGATCGGCCTGGACATGACGGTCTTCGGCACCCCGCAGCGGCTGTGCTCCTGGGCGAGGGTCTCCCCGCGCACCATGCAGTCCGGCCGCAAGACCGGCCGCGGCCGCACCGGCAAGGGCAACCCCTACCTCAAGGCCGCGCTCCGGCAGATCGCCATCGGCGCGGCCAAGACCGACACCTTCCTCGGCGAGCGCTATCGGCGGCTGATCAAGCGTATGCCCAAGGCCAAGGCCCTGACCGCCCTACAACGCTCCATCCTGAAGATCGTCTTTCACCTGCTCGCCGACCCCACTGCCGAGTTCGAAGACCTCGGCGCCGACTTCTACACCCGCCGCCTGGACCGCGCCCGCCGCACCGATCAACTCGCCCGCCAACTCCGCGCACTCGGCTGGACCGTCCAACTCACCGAACCCCAGGCCGCCTGAACCCACTGCCCCCACCGACTCCGACCCGGGCAACCACCCGCCCAGGGCCCGCTGCCCCACGCCCAGCCGACAGGTCATTTTCCGGTCAGGTGGTGGCTGGGATCCAGACGTTTCCGCTGGTGAGTTCGGTGAGGGCGTCGAAGGGTCGGCGGCCGTGCTTGGCGGCGGTGGCAAGGTAGGAGCGCATCGTGGCGAAATCCTGGGCGCCGGTGAGGGTGCGCATGCCGCCGGGGACCTTCTGTTTGATCTTGGCCATGCGGATGTCGCGGTCGGGTAGCCCCGGCGCGTTGCCGCGCCGGGGCCCCCTCAGAACCGTGCTTGCGAGTTGGCCCCGCACACGGCTCAAGCAAGCCCCAGGGGCTCGCGGGCGGTGCAGAGTCGCCGTGCCGCTGCCTGCTCGGTGTGATGTCGTGGCAGGCAGCGGGTGTGCAGGAGGTGGTAGCTGGTGATGCGTCCGTTGTCGCCGGTCACTGTCGCCCGCGGTGTGATCCACTGGTGGTAGATCGCCTTGCGGGTGAGGGTGAACCATTGTTCCCACTCTCGTGGGGTCTGCGGCTCGTGATCGGCGTGGAGCAGGAAGTCCCCGCATGCTGGGCATCGG
Source organism: Pseudonocardia nigra (assembly GCF_019396355.1). GTDB lineage: Bacteria > Actinomycetota > Actinomycetes > Mycobacteriales > Pseudonocardiaceae > Pseudonocardia > Pseudonocardia nigra. The sequence continues at coordinate 8,861 of NZ_JAHKRK010000184.1, read as the reverse complement.
CCGTGCTGGGCGCGGAGCAACCGCAGCCCGCGTCGGTCCAGCGGTGGCGGGGTCTTCTTGCGTCGCCGGTCGGCCCAGTATCGGGCCAAGGCCGGATCGTCGGGAGATGCCCGGCCTTTGACCAGCGGGTGACGAACGATCGTCGTCCAGGCGTAGCGGACCTGGTAGGCGCCGCTGACGCGGTCGCCGAACACCCAGTGGTCCTGCCTGGTCGGGTGGAACAGACCGAAGTACTGGTTCACGATCCAGTGCCTGGGCTTGTTCCGGTGCGTCAGGAGCGCCCACCGGTAGGTGAGCCTCCAGAGGTAGCGGTCCAGCTTGTGGAACACTTCGCTGGACACCACCGTCCGGTAGTACGCGGTCCAACCTCGGATGATCGGGTTGAGCGCGCGGATCATCGCCGAGGCGTTGGCCCCGAGTTGGGAGCGCACCGTGGCCTTGATCCGCGCCATCTGCCGCTTGATCGCCGCCTTGCTGGGTTTGATCAGCAGCTTGCCGCCGGGGTAGCGGCGGATGGTGAACCCCAGGAAGTCGACCCCTTGGCTCAGGGGGACGATCGTGGTCTTCTCCTCGTTGAAGCGAAGACCCCGAGGCGCCAGCCACTGCCCCAGCCGATCCTGGACCGCCTCGGCCTGTCGCCGGCTGCGACACATCACGAGGAAGTCATCGGCGTAACGCACCAGGACCGGGGTGTCGGGCACCGTCAGCCCGCCGCTGGCCCCGGCGGCATCCTGACGGTATCGACACCCGGCGGCGTACTCCATCCCGTGCAGAGCCACGTTCAGCAGCAACGGGCTGATCACCCCGCCCTGCGGAGTTCCCTCCTCGGTCGGGGCGAACCGACCTTTCTCGATCACCCCGGCTTTCAACCACTGCCCGATCATCCTCCGAGCCGGGAAGCCGCCGAGTTCGGCGAGCAGCCGGTTGTGATCGATTCGATCGAACGCCGCCGCCAGGTCCGCATCCAGCAGCCATTCCCGCCGAGAGTTCTTCTTACTCAAGGTGGAATAGATCGCTGCTATTGCGTCTTGGCAGCCGCGACCTGGCCGAAACCCATAGGATTTCGGTTCGAACCGCGCTTCCCACTCCGGTTCCAGCGCTTGCCGGACCCGTGCCTGGTGGCACCGGTCGGTGATCACTGGAATACCGAGTGGGCGCTGTTTACCGTTGCTCTTCGGGATATACACACGTCGCACCGGCAGCGGGTCCCACGGTTCCGGCTGGCGGTGCACCCGCACCGCCAGCTCCGCCCTGTCCGCAGAGGTCAGGGCGACCTGTCCGTCGATCCCCGCCGTGACGCGACCGGCGTTGCGCTCGGTGACCTGCCGCACGCTGAGCAGCGTGTTGGACCGGCTCCGGAGCATCAACTTCTGCAGGTTGCGGACCTGTTTCAGGTCCCCCGCCTGCGACGCCTTGAAGATCCGCTGTCGTAGTCGCCGTACGTCGTCCTCGACAGCGCGCCAACTGATGGCGTCCCAGTCGAGGCGGTCGTCCTCCGGTCCGTTCACGTTGCAGACCACCCGCGCCAGCACTTAACCGACGGCTGCATGATCCGCATTGTGCCTAACTTGCCCTTCAGTTCCGGTGACCGTGCCAGGTCGTCGTCAAAGGCTCACCCGCCTCACGTCGGCACCCTTTCGGGTCCGGGCACCGGGCCCGGTATCCGGCCAGTTATGCGGAACCCGACCAGGAGGTGGTCGCATGTTGTCCCGGTTTCCTGTCGCCTTTCGGCCACCGGCGTTCGCTTCTTGGGCGTCCTGTTCCCGCTCGGCATCAGCCTTCCTCACGGCCGGCCTACCGACCCAACAAATGACGGGCCGGACCGCGGCGGGGTTGCCACGTTCCACACGCATGAGACACGACCAGGTCGGGTGCCCCCAACTATCCCGGGACGGCGATGCTCACACGACCGATGCCGAATCATCGGCCGCCGCCTGCCGCTTCTCAACGGCCAGTCCTGCACCCCGGTGCCGCTTCCATCCACCCGGGGCTCAACGTAACGGGACATAAGAGGATTCACTTGCGTTCACCCCAGCCGGTCTTCCCCTCGCCTGTAACCCCCGGATGGAACGGGTGTCCTTGGGCTTCTTCCCTGAGCTTCGCACCCCGCCGTTACCAGCGACGCACGTCAGGGCGGGGACGGGCGTTCGAGCACTCGCCCGGGACTACGCCGCCAACATCATCTGCTGGCCCTCCCTTCTGCGTATCCACTCATCACGTGCGACCTCGTGTCGCACTTCGGCCGGGTTGTTGTCGAAGGGGACCCGTAGGTCGGTAGCGAAGCGCAAGTAGTCCTCGATGCGCCTGCGGATGCGGCGGGCCAGGGCCCGGTGTCGGCGGCCGACCGCACCGTCGGGGGTCGCCTGGGCCGAGACGCCGACCAGCGCGGCGGAGACGATCAGCCGGCGCTGGGTGGCCAGCAGCTCCGGGCCGGGCAGCGTTCCGGTGTCGGTGACCTGCTTGAGCGCCAGCAGCGCGTCGATCACCTGCTGCGCCCAGCACCAACCCGGCGGAGTACCCGAGTCCGGCGTCGGGTGCGCGGTGCAGTGGTCGACCACGGCGATCAGCTCGCGCAGCAGGTGGGCGTTGCACAGCGCGTGGGTCGCGGTGGTGTAACCGGCGTAGGGGCGAACGCGTCGTGCACGGCGATCCCGGTGAAGCCGGGCAGGACCCCGACCGCGTCGATGGCGGGCTTGCCTCGCTTGGCGGAGCAGAAGAGCACCGTGAACAGGGTCGAGCAGGCCACGTGCAGCCAGTGCAGCCGCCCAGCCACCCGTAACCCGGTCTCATCGACGTGCAGCACCTGGGCCTGGGCCAGCGCCGCGCGGGCGGCGGCGGTGAACGGCTCCAGACCGTCGGCCGCTCGGGTGGTCCAGGCCGCTACCGTGCCCACCGACATCGGCGTGCCGAACAGATCAGCCAGCAGCCCGGCGGTGCGCTCCACCGGCAGGTGCTGCCCCAGGCACAGGTACACCGCGATCGCCGCGGCGTGCGGCCCGTACTGGGTCGGCGCGCCCACCCCAGCCGGACCGGCCGCGGCGGTGACCTGCCCGCACCGACACCGGCGAGAGACCAGCCGGTGCTCGACCACCCGCACAGTGATCTTCGGGATGTCGAACACCTGCCGCCGGACCACCCTAGACAGCCCCTGGTCGGCAGTCAGCTCGGCGCCGCAACCGGTGCAGGCGCCTGGTTCGTGGACCACCACCTCATCGGGCCGCTCGACCTGCCGCAGCGTGCGGCCCTCATGGCCGGGCTGACCACCGGGCTTACGCCCCGACCGGCCCCGCAACGACTTCGGCGCCGGCTTCCCCAGCCCATCGGCCGACGGCGGCTTGGAAGAGTTCCGCGACGACGCGCCCAGCTGCCGTCTCAACTCCGCGATCTCCGCGTCCTGCTCGGCGATCCGCGCCTGCAACGCGACCACGAGAGCTGCCAGCTCGTCGTAGGTCGGCGCGGTCACGGACCGATCCTTCACACCACCATCAGCGCGACCGAGCTACGACACGCCCGCCCCACCTGAACAGTCACGACCGGTCCAGGTGTCCTCCTCGTGGACCTGGATCCCGCCCACCTCGAGGAGCATCCGGAACCGACGGTGGTCGAGCCGTTCGCCTTCCGGGGTCACGTTGCGCAGGTGCTCGATCGTGGCCGTGGACACCAATGTCACCGGGTGCACGTCGACGGCGTCGCCGGGGGTGTCCACGGCGACCAAGTCGACCGGCTCGCCGACGAACTCTGTCAGGGCAGCCGACCAGGGTCCGTTCAGCAGATGGCCTGCCACGTCGCGTCCGTAGAAGTCGGTGATCACCGCCTCACCGAGCTCGTCTGGTGTCCCGGCGATCGGCTCTCGGCCGGGCAGGCGCAGGCTCAGGTGCTGGCGTTGGTCGTCGAACTCGGCGGTGAGCTGGACCAGCGGGCCGTGCTGCTTGCCGTTGAACAACCGACGCCGCGCGTCGATGAGGTAGAAGCGCTGGTTGTTCAGGACCCCGTTGCCGGTGACGGTCAGGTGGGCCGGGTGGTGCAGCGCGGTGCCTTTGACCGGGGTCATCGACAGGCGGGAGACGAATGGCATGGCTCTCCATCTGCGAGGCGCTGGGCGGTCTGCGACGTAGGCGGGACCGACGCCGACCGGTTTGGTGTACCGCTCGGCGCGTCAGTGACGGTGGCCGTTGCTGCGGGGCAGCCGGCGGCCCGACGGGGGCCCGGTGATCGTCGGTTCGCCGCTGCGGGCCCGGTCGATTCGCGCGCGATCCGTTGTGCCTGCGTCGCGCAGCGGTCCGCGGGCGAGGCTGCCTCCCGAGGAGCTGTACACCCGTCGCGCCGGGGTCGAGCAGGTCGGGCACGTCGCCGCATCCTGGGCGTCTTGCATCTCGCGGTGGAGGTCGAAGGGACCGCATGCGGGGCAGCGGAATTCGTAGAGTGGCACGCAGGACTCCTCGAGCGGAGGTGGGCCGTCCCGGGCGGCAGCCTTTGCCACTTTTGCCACGGCCCGAGACGGCGGGGGTCAGTGTCAGTCTGCGACCAGTTCCCGGCCTCCTCCTGCGCCGTCGGGGAGGATGTTCCGGTCGAAGATCGATAGCGGGATGCTGATGGAGACGGCGCTGTTGGGGATGTCGACCAGGCCGCCGATCCGGCCCTCGATGGGGGCGGCGCCGAGGAAGAGGTAGGCCTGTTCGAAGGTCCAGCCCATGGCGGGCATCAGGTAGTTGATGGCGTTGAGGCAGGCCTGGCGGTAGGCGACGGTGGCGTTCATGTAGTAGTTGCGGCCGTCTTCGACGCTGATGCCTTCGAAGGTGAGGTACTCCGAGTAGCCGGGGCCGACCCGGCCGGGCTTGAAGAACGGCATGTTGGTCTTGTACCGGTCCATGCCGCCCTTGATGAGGTCGAAGTGCAGGTCGATGAAGCCGGGCATCTCGATCGCACCGCAGAAGGTGATCTCGCCGTCGCCCTGGGCGAAGTGCAGGTCGCCGATGGAGAACAGGCCGCCGGGCACGTAGACGGGCATGTAGACCCGGGAGCCCACGCCGAGCTCCTTGATGTCGACGTTGCCGCCGTGCTCTCGCGGTGGGATGGTTCGGCAGGCCTCGGCGGCGGCGCGCTCGAAGTCCGTGCCGCTGAGCCGCCCGAGCAGCGCGTCCTTGGGCAGTGGCGGGAGCGCCAGCGCCGGGACCTGCGGCGTGCCGGGGGTCTCTCCGCCGTGGGCGGGGATGTCGCCGGTGACCCGGTCGGGGTTCTGGTCGATGAGCGCCTGTTCGCGGCGGTTCCACTCGGCGAGCAGGTCGGCCGATGGGGCGCAGCCGAACAGCCCGGGGTGGGAGTTGCCGATGAAGCGGACGCCGGGCACGTGTCGACTGCTGGCCCAGATCCCGTCGAGGTCCCAGATCGCCTTGGACGCCTGCGGGGAGTGGTCGGTGAGGAACCCGCCGCCGTTCTCTTTGGCGAAGATCCCGGTGTAGCCCCACTCCTGCTCCTGGAAGGGCCCCATGGCGACGATGTCGACGACCAGCAGATCCCCGGGCTCGGCGCCCTCGATCGCGAACGGTCCGCTGAGGACGTGGCAGGGGTCGATGTTCATGTCGCGGATGTCGTCGGCGTCGTCGGTGTTGCGGACCTGGTTGTCGGTCCAGTCCTTGCACTCGATGCGGTAGGTGGCCCCGGGCCGGACGGTGTTGGCCGGGGGGATGTCAGGGTGCCAGCGGTTGTGACCGGGCACGGCCTGCTGGGACATCGGCACGCTGAAGTCGCGGTCGATCTCGAAGATCACTTCGGGCACGGGAACTCCTCATCGAGCAGGAATGGAGGGTGAACCGATCGGTTCTGGACACGGCAATGGGCATGTCCGTGCACTGGGGGATGGAGCGGTGCGCGGCCGGGGCGGTGTCCGGTCACGGCGGTCAGGAACGCGGCGGGAGTTCGGCGTGGCCGAAGGTGTGGTTGGATTGCTGCAGGTCTGCCTCGACCGGCGCCGGTAGCCGGGGTCGACGGCGGGACAGCGGCCACAGCACGGCTGCCATGACGATCCCGAACGCGGCAAGGACCACCGTGGTGGTCGTGTTCGTGCGCCAGTAGCCGGTGAACAGCAGGAAGCCGGGGATGGTGGCGGTGACCCAGGCTTCCACGACCGTCACGTAGCCGGTGTAGGTGCCCAGGGCGTCCCGCTTGAGGCCGAGCAGGAGGAAGAACAGGAACCACAGGAAGGCCCAGTACAGCCAGATGACGCCGAAGGGAGCGTCGTGGAGCTTGACGAAGCTGACCGCGGAGAAGCCGACGGCGGTGATGGCGACGAACAGGGAGTACCAGCCCGCTCCGGTGCTGTCGGCCCCGGTGAGCAGGTTGAGTCCGACGTAGAGGTAGGTGAACCCGAACAGGTACAGCCCCGCTGCGGCCAGGACCTTCGCCGGGTCGCCGTTGGCCTGGATCAGCAGTGCCGTGGGGACGATGACCTGCAGCCCTCCGACGAACAGGTTGATGTAGCCGGCGGCCCGGGGGTCCACGCGGCCGAGCAGCATCAGCCCGTTCACGAACAGGACCGCTCCGACGTAGAACAAGCCGACTGCACTCATGGGCGTCCAACCTGACGATCACGGTGGTACGGGACAGCTGCAGCAAAAGGGCTTGCCATCGCGACGACGCGATGAACCCGATTGGAAGGGGCGATAGAAACTTCCTGTGGAAACTATTCCTGGGCTACCTCACCGTCAAGCCCTCCGCGGAGCGCCACGGGCGCCGGACACTCGGCGGTCGAGTCGATCGGGTGCGGAGGGGCTGCTACAGGGTGCAGACGACGTCGAACTCCAGGCCGTCGGCGCGGGCGAGGTAGATGTCCTGCTGCAGGTGTCGACCGCGCATCCGGACCCGGCCGCGGGCTCCTTCGAAGCTCACCGACGGCGCGACCGCGTCGAGGGCCGGGACGTCGAGGCAGCCGGCGCGGCGCGCGAGGTCGGCCAGCAGCGACATGCCTTGGTAGCAGGACTGGCCGATGCTGTTGAGCGCGGGAGCCTCCAGGCCGAATCGGCGGACGAATCGCGCGTTGAAGTCCAGGCTCGCGGCCGTGGGGAGACACTCGAAGTAGCCGGCGGCGGCCCACAGGCCGCGGGTGTTCTCCGCTCCGGTGGCAAGCAGCATGTTCTCTTCCATCAACGGGCTCAGCCGGGTCATCCGGTCCAGGCCGGCGGCGGCGAACTGCCGGTTGAACTCCACCGCGTCCTGACCGACCAGCAGCAGGAGCACGCCCTCGCAGTCGGAACGCTCGAGCCTGCCCAGCACGGCGTCGAAGTTCGCGGTGCCCAACGGGACGAACACCTCCTCCATCAGCTGAGCGCCCGAGGACCGGAGGTAGCTCCGGGCCGCTGCCGCAGACACCCGGGGCCAGACGTAGTCGTTGCCCACGACGGCCCACCGGCGCAGGCCCAGCTCCCTGGACAGCCACAGCAGCGACGGCGCCAGCTGGACGGCGGGGGTCTCGCCGGCCAGGTAGACGCCACGGGCCCGTTCCCCGCCCTCGTACAGGGGCGTGTAGACGTAGGGCACCCGGGCAGCCAGCCGCGGGCCGAGGACCTGGCGGAGGGCGGAGAGATGCCAGCCGACCACCGCCTCCACCGTGCGGCTTCGCACCAGACCATCGAGTTCGGCGGCGACCTGGTCCGGGGGACGACTGCCGTCGACGAGGACGAGACGGGCCTCCCGCCCGAGCACGCCACCCTCCGCGTTCAACTCCTCGACCGCCAGTTGCGCGCACAACTCGCACGACGGCCCGAAGATCCCGGCGGGACCAGCCCGCGGGATCACCAACGCGATGTCCAGCGACGTCTGGGACGCCGCCTTCCGGCGTTGCGTCCGGGGCTCAAGCTCCGGCATCTTCGCGGCCTCCGGGACGCCGACCTGTGCACACGGGAGGCAGGGTGGTTACGCGCGGCTACCCTAGGCCCGGTCCCTGCGTCGTGGCCAGTCCGGACAGTGGAGTCGTGGTGGAGGAGCTGGGCGCGCCCGTCGCCTTTCTGCTGAGTCAGGCGGAGTACCGGATGGCCCGCCTGCTGGAACCGCTGCTCGCGGCGCATGACTGCTCGCTTGAGCGCTGGCGGGTGCTCTGCGGCCTCGAGCTGCATGGCCCGCAGCGAGGGCACCCGATGAGCGATATCGCGACCTTCGCGACCCTGCCGGCTCCCAGCGCCACCAAGCTGATCGACGGCATGGTCGCCGACAACCTCGTCTACCGGCGGGTAGACGTGCACGACCGCCGTCGAGTCCTGGTCTTCCCGACCCCGCATGGCCGCGCTCTCCACCGGCGGCTGAGTCTCGCCATCGAAGAAGACCAACAGCGGCTGGTCGAAGGCGTCAGCCCCGACGGCGCAGAGGGACTCGCCGCCCTCCTTGGCAGGCTCATCGCCCACCTGGACGCAAGCAAGGATCCCGGTCGCGTCCCAGGCCCTGTCTAGCTCCCGCCGGACGCATCTCCTTTCCGAACAGGCTAGCCTGCGAACCGCCCGCTCCGACGCGGAAGTCGGGGCGTCGCCGGGGTCAGCTCACTGGCCCGCCTGAAAACAGTTAGGCGGTGAACCGCCGCCCTAACCCCCGCGACGCTTCCTGCGCCCCTGACCGCCAATCCTCTGGCCTCGTGGCCCCCGAGAGAGCGCCTCAGAAGCGAAGCCGCATACGGGGCTTGGAGACCTTCCACGAGTCGGCACACCGGTCCAGCGACGGGCGTTTTCGGGCCTGCTATCCGAGGAACTAGTAGGGCTTTGTTAGGTCGAGTTAGGTGAGTGGGGTCGTCGCGTCGGGACGGGTTGCAGGCAGGTGCGGCAGGCGCCGGTCCAGATGCCGAGCAGGGTCTGGAGTTCGCGGAGTACGGCGTAGAGGGT
>NZ_JAHKRK010000183.1 GCF_019396355.1 Pseudonocardia nigra | reverse complement strand
GAACCTCCGACTGGATCGTCAAGCACAGATCCACGAGCTCTTCCTGGTGCAGGCCAGTGGTATGATACAACGCGACGGTCCGTTCACGTGGGCTTGTGTTGGCAAACCCATTCTCGCGTGAATCGGAGGTCACTCGCTTGTCGACACGCGCAAGTTGATCTCAGAACCGTAACGAAACGCTTCGCTGAATAACCCTCATGCGGCTGCTGAGCACTGTGCGTGGGCCGCTGCTCATGCCCGCTCCGGTGCTCACCGAGGTCTGCTACCTGCTCGAAACCCGGCGAGGGCCCGAGCTCGAAGCCGATTTCCTCTCCGATGTCGCCGACGGAGTCATCGAGCTCGTCGATCTCACCAGGGTTGACGTGGCCCGAATGGTCGAACTCGTTCGCAGGTATGCCGACCTTCCCCTGGGCGCCGCGGACGCGTCCGTGATCGCCATAGCCGAACGGCTCGGGATCACCGATATCGCCACTCTCGATCGCAAGCACTTTTCCATCGTGCGGCCACGTCACGTCTCGGCGTTCACCGTGCTGCCCTGATGCGGTGCCGGCGCGAACCCGCTCACGCGCCGACCGCGCCGTCGATCCCCTCGCGCAGGAGGTCGGCGTGCCCGTTGTGGCGCGCGTACTCGTGGATCAGGTGCAGCATCACGAGCCGCAGCGACACGTCCTCGCCCCACCGTGCCTGGTGGCCGGTGACGTTGAGCGACTCGGCCGCCGCTTCGATCCGGCGGGCGTGCCCGACCTCGGCCTGCCAGGCGGCGAAAGCCTCGGACCGGGTGGCCCCGCTCGCGTCGTAGGCCACCTGGAAGTCGCCGTCGGCGGACCAGACGAGCGGGATGTCCTCCCCGTTGATCAGTCGCCGGAACCAGGTGCGCTCCACCTCGGCCATGTGCCGGACCAGCCCGAGCAGCGACAGCGTCGAAGGTGGCATCGAGCGGCACCGCAGGTCCTCGTCGGACAGGCCGTCGCACTTCATCGCGAGGGTCGCCCGGTGGAAGTCCAGGTAGGCGCGCAGCGTCTCCCGCTCGCCACCGGTCAGCGGCGGGTCGACGCGGTCGGGCCTCGTCATCAGCGCTGCTGCTGCGCCAGCTGACCCTGGATCACCCGCTGCAGGTGGGTGAGCCCCGGCGTCCCGAGCGTGCCGACCTGGGCCTCCAGCTGCCGCAGCAGGTGCGGGTCGTGCACCGCGTTCTCGCTCGACTGCAGCAGCACGGTGCCGGCGCCGGTGAAGTCGAACTGCCGCTCCTCCCCGGACTGGACGCCGAGCATCCCGGCGGCCGCGCCGAGGAAGCCGGTCATCCAGTTCGCGTCGAAGTGGTGCGACGGCGACGGGCAGTCCGCCCAGCCGACCAGCGCCTGCGGGTCCACCCGGATCGGCGGCTCGGCGAAGATCACCGGTCCGGAGCTGGACGCGAGGAACTTGCCGGTGCCGAGGAGTGTGAGGAACCCGGGGACGATCGACTGCTTCAGCTCGAGCGTCGAGTCGAAGGCGAGCAGGTTGGACGCCCGCAGCGTCAGGTTGCCGTCGGTGAGGTCGTAGCTGTTGATGTCGTAGCCGCGGTCGCCCAGGATCAGGTGGCCGGCGCCGTTCGCGATCACCCAGTCGCCGGTGTAGAGGGGCGCGGAGAACCGGGTGGCCACGAAGCCGCCGACGCTCGCCGAGGTCAGCGGCTCGAAGCGGATGCCGGAGCCGTGCGGCGCGGGGTAGTAGGCGATCATGCGGCCGGTCTGCATGAACAGCTGCCCGTCGAGCCGCACGCAGTAGGCGTAGTGGTTGCCGGGGAGGTTGTCGTTGTCGGGCAGGGTCTGCGGGTTCAGCGGCGTGGTCACGGTTTCCCTCAGATCTTCTGCTCGGAGGCCTGGACGTACACGGTGCCGGTGCCGGTCAGCTTGAGCTGGATCGCCTCGCCGGAGCCGCGGCCGACGGCGTCGCGCCAGCTCGCGTTGACGGAGATGTCGGCGTCGACCTGCCCGACGTGGGCGACGTAGGCCTGCGGGTCGACGGTGGTGGGCCTGCCGGGCTGGACGGGGAGGGCGATCGTGCCGCCGTGCGAGAGCACCGCGACCGAGCCGAACCCGTGCAGCTGGGTGGTGAACATGCCCTGCCCGCTGACGGCGCCCCGGACCGCGCCCCGGATGCCACCCTGCTGGCCGAGGAACACCACCGTGGACTGCAGCGCCGCGTCGTGGGCGACCAGCCGGTCGGCCTCCACCGACAGCGGGCCGGAGCCGTCCAGCTCGATGATCGTGACGTAGTGGCCGCGGTAGCCGTAGTGGACGGTGCCGTTCCCCTGGGCGACCATCATCGCCACCTGCTCGCCGCGCAGCATCCGGCCGGCCATGCCGCCGACGCCGCCCGCCCCGGCGTGGACGGGGGCGAAGCCGACGTCGCCGGTGTAGGCGAGCATCGCCCCGCGCCGGGCGAGCACCTCGCGGCCGGGGGCCACGGGAGCGGAGACGACCTTGGGATTCACCTGTGTGAAGGCCATGTGCCTAGCGCTCCTCGGGCTGGATGTAGACGACGCCGCTGCCGTCGAAGCGCAGGGAGAACGCGTCCCCGGAGTCCTCGCCGATCAGGTTGCGCCACGACACGTCGGTGACGAACGACTGGGTGAGCTGTCCCTGGCTCGCGACGAACGCGTCGGGGTCGACGACCAGGGGGTACTGCGGCGTCACCTCGAGCGCGATCGGCGGCCCGCCCGCCGACAGCAGCGCGGCGGTGCCGATCCCGGTGACGGTGGTGGTGAACAGGCCCTGCCCCGAGGTGGCGCCGCGGACCCCGGCGAACGCGACGTCGGTCTGGAGGCCGTCGGAGATGGCGAGCAGCTGCTCCGACTCGACCTTCAGCGTCTCGCCCGCCAGCTCGACGACGAGGATCTCCATGGCCTCCTTGGCGAACCAGACGGTGCCGGTGCCGGAGCACTGCATCAACGACACCGACTCGCCGGTGGCGCGGCGCTTGAACGCGGCGCGCAGCCCGGCGCCGCCGCCCATCCCGGCGTTCTTGAAGGCCACGTCGCCGGTGTAGGCGATCATCGCGCCGGTGGCCGCGCGCACCGCGTCGCCGTGCAGTTCGATCTCCAGCACGCGCGAGCCGCCCCGCCAGAACGGTTGCATGGTCGCATCCTGGCACGGGTACGCCGGTGTCCATGGGACGCACCAGGATCAGGCGCGGGGTGCTCGCCGTCGTCGCCGCGGGCGGGCTGCTGCTCACCGGGGCGGGCGCGTGCGACGACGGTGGCGATGCCGGGCCCGGCGTCGGGGAGTCGGGCGAGTCGGGGGACGAGAGCGGCTACGGCACGGGCGGCGACAGCGGCGCCGGCGAGGAGGGATCGGGCGAGCCGGGCGAGGGTGGCGCGGGTGACGAGGTCGGCGGGGGTGGCTGACACCGCTGCCGACGTCCCCCGTGCGCCGAGCGGCTCGTCCCAGCGGTGGGTGGCGTTTGCGCTGATGGCACGCTGTGGAACGTGATCGGCATGGAGCAGGACGTCCCCGGCCACGTCGAGTTCGTGCATCGCAGCTGGCCGGCTGACCCCGAGCAGCTGGTGCTCATCCGCCGGGCGCTGGCGGGTTGGCTTGCGCCGCTCGCGCTGACCGAGGAGGAGACGGCGGATGTGGTGCTCGCGGTGGACGAGGCCGCCGCGAACGCGGTCCGCCACGCCTACGGGCCGGACGAGTCCGGGGCGGTGGAGCTGACGCTGTGGACCGAGGCCGACACCCTCTACATCGAGGTGGTCGACCACGGCAGCTGGCGGCCGCCCGCCGAGCGGCCCACGGAGGGCGGCCGGGGGATCTCGCTGATGCACACGATGTCGGAGGCAGTGCTCATCCGGTTCGACGACCGCGGTAGCCGCGTGCTGCTGCGGCACCGGATCCCGGCGCACCCGGGGCGCGCGGAGGCATAACCGCCCGGCCCGCCACTCGTTCGGGGAGTATGCGGAATTGGGCGACAGCGGTGTCGGCCGGGGCGGTGGTGGCGGCGGTTGCGATGACGGCGTTCGCGCCGGCCGCGGCCGCGCAGCTTGACGAGCAGCCGGACGAGCAGCTTCCCGTCCCGTACGGGTTCGTGGCCGGGATCGCTGCGGGGGTGGTGGGGCCGTACTCCGACCCGCCCGGGGCGAACGACTGGTCCTGCTCGCCGGGTGTGGAGCACCCCCACCCGGTCGTCCTCGTGCACGGGTTCACGGCGTCGAAGACCACGAACTGGCAGACGATCTCGCCGCTGCTCGTCAACGCCGGGTACTGCGTGTTCGCGTTGACCTACGGCGTGCCGGACGGGGCGGTGTTCCCGCAGGACCAGCTCGGCGGGTTCACCCGCATGGAGCGCAGCGCGGAGGAGCTGGACGCGTTCGTCGACCGGGTGCTGGCGGCCACCAGCGCCGAGCGGGTCGACCTGGTCGGGCACTCCGAGGGCACGCTGATGCCGCAGTTCTGGCTGCAGTTCCTCGGCGGCGCCGACCGGGCCGACGACTACGTCGCGGTCACTCCCCTCTACGACGGCACGCTGGCCGACCCGCTCCCGGTGGCGGAGATCGCCGACGAGTTCGGGGTGCGTGAGCCGTTGTCGGCCGTGACCGGGGTGGCCTGCGAGGTCTGCCCGCAGTTCGTCTCCGGGTCGCCGTACCTGGAGCGGATGAATGCCCGACCGGGCGGCGCGGCGGTGCCCGGGATCACCTACACGACCGTGATGACCCGGTACGACGAGCTGGTGATCCCCTACACCAGCGGCGTCCTCGACGCCCCGAACGCCACGAACATCGTGGTGCAGGACGGGTGCGAGGCCGACCTGTCCGACCACGCCTCGATCATCTCGACGCGCCGGACCGGGCAGATCGTCCTCAACGCGCTCGACCCGGCGAACGCCGTGCCGCCGCCGTGCACGGTGGCGCTGCCCGCGCTCGGGAACGAGGTGGTGGGGGCGCCCTGATCGGGTAACCGCGGGGTATGGCTACCGATCGACCCCGCCGCACCCGCGCCGACTACCAGCGCGGCCTCCCCGGCTACCACGACCCCACCTCCGGCTTCGGCGGGGCCGCCCCCGCCCGGAGCGCGCTGACGCTGCGCGCGGTGCTCGCCGCGTTCGGGCTCGTGTTCGCGGCCGGGGCGGCCTGGATCTCCTTCGCCGCAGGCCTGCCCGCGTTCATCAGCTGGTTGCTCGTCGTGGTGGCCGTGATCGCGGCCGTCGACCTGGCGTGGGTGCTCTACCGCAAGGGCCGGGGCGAGCCGGGTTAGGCGCCGGCCAGGAGCGTCTCGTCGAGGCGCTGCCGCAGCTCGTCGGGGGAGTCGAACACCTCGCGGGCGCCCGCGGCGCACAGCTCGTCGTCGGAGAACCCGCCGCTGCGCACCGCGTAGCCCGGGGCGTCGAGCGCGGCGGCCGCCCGGAAGTCCCACACGGAGTCGCCGACCAGCACGCCGGCGGTGCCGTCGACGGCGCGCAGGGCGGCCTCGAGCAGGTCGGGGGCGGGCTTCGTGCGCTGGACGTCGGCCGAGGTCGTCCAGCCGTCGGAGAGCGCCTTGCCGTCGAAGAGACCGAGGTAGTGCTCGACGTGCTCGGCCTTGCCCGAGCTCGCCAGCACGATCCGGAAGCCGCGGCGGCGCACGTCGGTGAGCAGCTCGACGACCCCGGCGAACGGCTGCACCTCGCGCAGCAGCGGGTCGAACTCCTCGGTCCAGGCGGCGCGCAGCTCGTCGCCCAGCCGGTTCTCGACGTCCTCACCGGCCACGGCGGCGACGAGCTGGTCGCCGCCCATCCCGATCGCTCGGTGCAGCCGCCAGACCGGAACGGCGATGCGGTGGCGGCGGAACGCCCGGAACCAGGCGATGGCGTGGTGGTAGTTGGTATCGACGAGGGTGCCGTCGACATCGAAGACGGCGGTGTCGAACACGGCGGTATCCGGCTTCACCCGTGGCCAGTACCCGCCGCGTGATCGGAGGAATCACGCACGGCCGAGGCCTCGGCGCGCAGCCGCTCCCACAGCGCCGCCACGTGCTCGGCCTCCGTGGCGACCGACCCGATCGCCACCCGGATCGCGTACCGGCCCTCGACGGTGGTGTGGGTGAGCAGCTCGGCCCCCGCGGCGTTCACCCGCTCCAGCACGGTGCGGGTGGCGGCGTCGTCGGCCTCCGCGCCCGCGCCCGTGACCACCCGCACGCAGAGCAGCGCCAGCGACGGCGGGGCGGCGAGGGCGAGCCCCGGTTCGGCGCGCACCCGGTCCGCGAACGCGGCGGCGAGCTCGACGTGCGTGCGGATATGGGCGCGCAGGCCCTCGAGACCGAAGCCGTGCACGACCGCCCACAGCTTGAACGCGCGGAACCGGCGCCCGAGCGGCACCTGCCAGTCGCGGTAGTCGACGACGTCCCCGGACTCCGACGCGGCGTTGCGCAGGTACTCCGGGGTGATCGACAGCGCGGCGGGCAGCGCCGCGGCGTCCCGGACCCACAGCAGCGACGCGTCGAACGCGGTGAGCAGCCACTTGTGCGTGTCGGTGCAGAACGAGTCGACCAGGTCCACACCGTCGAGCAGCCACCGCAGCTCGGGGCACAGGGCCGCGACGCCCGCCCATGCGGCGTCGACGTGCACCCAGGTGCCGTGTTCTCGTGCTGCGAGCGCGATCTCGCGTACGGGGTCGACGGCTCCGGTGCCGGTGGTGCCCACCGTCGCGCACACGAGAACGGGGCGCAGCCCGGCCTCGACGTCCGCGCGCAGCGCCGTGGCGAGCGCGGCCGGGTCCATCGCCAGCGAGCCGGGGGCGGGGTCGACGACCCGCAGCGCGCGGGCGCCCAGCCCGGCCACCCGCACGGCCTTGGCCAGGGAGGAGTGGGTCTCGGCCGTGACGTACACGCGCTCGGTGCCGTCCACGCCGCGCTCGCGCCAGCCGGGGACGGCGCGGTGCAGGGCGGCGAGCAGCGCCACCAGCGCGGCCGACGAGGCGGAGTCCTGGATGGACCCGCCACCGCCGCCGCCGAACGTGAACGCCGGGTCGAGCCCGAGCGCGCCGGCGAACGCGTCGAGCAGGACCTGCTCCACCTCCGTGGCCGCCGGTGAGGTGGACCAGAGCATTCCCTGCGCGCCGAGCCCGCCGGAGAGCATGTCGCCCAGCAGCGAGTGCAGCGAGGCGTTCGCCGGGAAGTAGCCGAAGAAGCCCGGGTGCTGCCAGTGCGTGCTGGCCGGGACCACCACCCGGTCGATCTCCGCCAGCAGCGCCTCGAACGGCTGCGGCCGCTCGGGCAGGTGCGCGGGCAGCTGCGCGCGCACCCACCCCGGCTCGACGTCCCGGCGGACCGGGAGCTCCCCGATCCCGGCCCGGTAGTCGGCGATCCAGTCGACCGCGGCGTGGGCGAGCCTGCGGAACTCCTCCGGGTCCAGATCCGTCACGCCGTCGAGCGTAGGAGCGCCCGGCGGCCGGGGCGCGGACGGGCGGGCCCGGTAGTCCTCCTCGCAGCCCGGGTGCGCCGGGACCGGTGGAGGGCGCCGACGGCTGCGCTCATTGCCGGCGATCACGGGCAGAAGTCGGCTCGTTCGGCCTCGCGGGCGACCTTCTGCCCGTGATCGCGGTGGTTCCGGGCCCGGCCGTGGGCTCGGCGGTGGCGGTGGGGCCCGCCGCTCGGTGATCACGGGCAGAAGGCGGCTCGTTCGGCCTCGTTGGCGACCTTCGGCCCGTGATCGCGGCATTCCCCGGCGTGCCGCATTCCGGGGTCCGGCCGCCGCGGCGGCTCCGTGACGACCGTGGAACCCGCCGCATGGCGATCACGGGCAGAAGGCGGCTCGTTCGGCCTCGCGGGCGACCTTCTGCCCGTGATCGCGGTGGTTCCGGGCCCGGCCGTCGGCTCGCGGCCGGCCCGGCCCCGCCGCTCGGCCCGGCGGGCCCGTCAGACCGCAGGCTCCGCCACCGCCCGCGTCGCGCCGTGCTCCTCGCGCAGCCGGGTCTTGAGCACCTTGCCGCTGGGGTTGCGGGGCAGCGCGTCGACGATCACGAGGTGGCGGGGGCGCTTGTAGCCCGCCAGGTGTTCGCGGCTGAACCCCTCGATGTCGGCCTCGGTGGGGGGATCGGCGGGGTCGCGGGGCGCGATCACGGCGAGCGGGGTCTCGCCCCACTTCGGGTCGGGCACGCCGATGAGCGCGACCTCGCCGACCTTCGGGTGCCCGGCGAGGACGTTCTCCACCTCGGCGCAGTAGATGTTCTCCCCACCCGAGATGATCATGTCCTTCTTGCGGTCGACGACGTAGTAGTAGCCGTCCTCGTCCTGGCGCACCAGGTCGCCCGAGTGGAACCAGCCGCCGCGGAACGCCTCGGCGGTCTCCTCCGGCTTGTTCCAGTACTCCGTCATCACCAGCGGGCCGCGATAGACGATCTCGCCGACCTCGCCCTGCGGCACGTCGTTCATGTCGTCGTCGACGACCCGGACCTCGACGTTGATCATCGGCGTCCCCACCGAGCCGATCTTGCGGATGGCGTCCTCGCCGCGCAGGTTGGTGGTGACGGGGCTGCACTCGGTCTGGCCGAACGCGGTGCAGACCTCGGCCTGCGGGAACGCGTCGATCATCGTGCGGAGCAGCGTGGTGGAGGCGGGCGCGGCGCCCCAGGAGATCCGGCGCAGGCGCGACAGGTCGTAGGAGGCGAGCCCGGGCACCGCGCAGACGGCCTGCCACTGCGCCGGGACCATGAAGCACGAGCTCACCTGTTCGTCGACGAGCAGCTGCACCATCGCGACGGGGTCGAAGCCGCCCGACGGCGGGATGACCGTCTTCCCGCCGGTGATCAGGACCGGCAGCATCCCGGACAGTCCCGCGATGTGGAACAGCGGCGCCGCGGACAGCCACACGCGGTCGTCTCCGGTGGTGCCGAGCGTGGCCATCGAGCTGAATGCGTGCAGCAGCAGGTTGCGGTGCGTCAGCACCGCGCCCTTCGGGAAGCCGGTCGTCCCGGAGGTGTACATGATGTAGGCGGGGGAGTCGTCCGGGACCGGCAGCTCGGTGTAGCCGGCCGGGGCCGCGGCGAGCACGTCCTCCAGGTCGCCGCCGATCGTGACGACGGCCGTGACGCCCGGGGCCCGCGTGCGCGCCTGCTCCACGGCCGGCGCGAACGCCAGGTCGCACACCACTGCCGTCGCGCCGCTGTCGGTGAGCACGTAGGCGATCTCGTCGGCCACCAGCCGGAAGTTCACCGGCACGCAGATCGCGCCGAGCCGCAGCGTCGCGAGGTAGGCCTCGACCACCTCGACGCTGCCCCGGCCGAGCACCGCGACGCGGTCGCCCGCGCCGACCTCGTGGCCCGCCAGCGCGTTCGCCAGCCGGCTGACGCGGTCGTGCGCCTGTGCGAACGTGCGCCGCGACCGGTGGTCGACGAACGCCACGGCGTCGGGGGTGGTGCGGGCGTGCCGGGCCAGCATGTCGCTCATGGTCATGCCGCGGCCGCTGATCCGGGGCGCGGCGGCGGGGCTGGTGGAGTTCATCGGCATCCTCGGCGTCGGGGACGGGAACTTAACGAACGTTATGTTGGCGGCTGGCGCCGGGCGCGGCAAGACCTTGACGTGGCGCGGCTCACGCCGACCCCGCTCGCGGCAGGGGGGCAGGAGGCGCATCGTCGGCGGGTGCCCTCCCCCGTCGACGCGCCGGTCACGAACGCCCGGCGCAGGCTCCGGCTGCTGCAGCTGGCCGCCCTGACCAGCACCTGCGACCGCTTCGCGATCGCCCCGCTGCTCGTGGTGATCGGCCTCGACCTCGGCGCCCCGCTCGCCGCCGTGGCGGGGGTGGCGAGCGTGTACTTCCTCGCCTACGGGCTGATGCAGCCGGTCTGGGGCATGGTCAGCGACCGGATCGGCCGGGTCCGGGTGATGCGGCTGGCGCTGCTCGGCGCGGCGCTGGCAGGGCTCGCGTCCGCGCTGGCGCCGAACCTGCTCGTGCTCGGGATCTCGCGCACGGTGGCGGGCGGCTGCTTCGCCGCGATCATCCCGGCCACGCTGGTGTACGTCGGCGACGTGTGGCCGCCCGCCGTGCGCCAGCGGCCGCTGTCGGACCTGCTGGCGGCCTCCTCGCTCGGGACGGCGGCCGCGACGGCGGGCGCGGGCGTGCTCGCGGACGTGGTCGGCTGGCGGTCCGTGCCCGCCGTGACGGGAGTGGCGGGCGCGGTGCTCTGGCTCGCGCTGGCCCGGCTGCCCGAGCCGGACCGCGCGCCCTCGACGGCCAACCCGCTGCGGTCGATCGCGACGGTGCTGCGCTCCCGGTGGGCGCTCGTGGTGTTCGTGCTGGTCTTCGTGGAGGGCGTCGCCGTGCTCGGGGTGCTCACCTACCTCGCGCCCGCCGTCCAGGCGCTGGGGTCGTCGGCGGCGGTGGCCGGGCTGGTGGCGGCCGCGTTCGGAGTCGGGTCGCTCGGCTGGTCGCGGATCGTGCGGCTGCTGGTCGGGCGGGTGTCGCCCGCGGGCCTGGCCGCCGTCGGCGGGGCGCTGCTCGTGGCGTCGTGGGCCGTCCCCGCCGTTGCGGTGACCCTGCCGACCGTCACCGCCGCCGGCGTGCTGCTGGGCGGGTCGTGGGCCTTCCTGCACACGACGCTGCAGAGCTGGGCCACCGAGGTGGTACCCGGCGAGCGGGCCACGACGGTGGCGCTGTTCGCGGCGCTGCTGTTCCTCGGCAGTGCCGCCGGGACGGCCCTGGCCGCCCCCACGGCCGAGGCGGGCGCGTTCGCCACCGTGTTCCGGGTGGCGCTGGTGCTGTCCGTGCCGCTCGCGCTGGCCGCGGCGGTGGCGATCGCCCGGTACGGGCGGGCGGCGGAGCCCGCCCCCGCCCCGGAGTAGCGCTCCCGAGGACGTCCTCGACCTCCCGGGGACAGAGGCGCCGCCGGAGATGATCCTGAACGCCCGCCGGTCGGTGCGGTACAGGTGGTCGTCGACGTGGCCGAGGTCGCCGGCGGGTGCGTCGACCTCCTCCGAGAACGGGCCCGCGATGGCCGCGGGCGCCCGGGGCGACCGCATTGCGTTCCGGCTCGAATTCCGGCGTTGCCGGACGCGATTCGACGCGTCCCACCACCGGTCGTGCCCCGATGCAGTCACCACCCCTGCGCGAGGCCCTGACCGGCCAGGACGTGCTCGACAAAGGCGGCGCGCACCTTGTGAAGAATGTTTCTGGACGACGTGAAGAAAATCTTGTTGTCCCCCGATCGGTGGCACATCCCGGGAAACGCGCAGTCGTTCATGGGATAGCAGCGTCGCAACGCTGCCGTTCCGACCCAGCTTCAGCTCCCTCGGCCTGTGCCGGTCACCGCCGACCCGGGCCGCCCGTTGCCTCGAGGAGACTCAGTGTTCGAAGGGTTCAACCAGGCGTTCCTCAAGAACGTCGTCAACCGCAGCGCCGAGAACGCGGTCGACCGCCGTCGCTTCCTGCGCGCCGCCGGTGTGACCGGCCTGGGCGTCGCCGGGGTGGGCGCACTCGGGGTCACCGCCGGCACCGCCTTCGCCGGTGGCGGGGACGAGGAGCAGGGCCCGAGCGACGCGGCCGTGCTCAACTTCGCGCTCAACCTCGAGTACCTCGAGGCCGAGTTCTACCTCCGCGGCGTGTTCGGCGAGGGCCTCGACGACGACCAGATCGACGGCAAGGGCAAGCTCGGCGGCGTCCGCGGCGGTCGCAAGGTCAACTTCGAGTCGAAGGCGGCCCGCCAGTACGCCGAGGAGATCGCGGGCGACGAGCGCGCCCACGTCGAGTTCCTGCGGGCCGCACTCGGTGACGCCAGGGTCGCCCGCCCGGAGATCAACCTCGACGAGGCCTTCAGCGCCGCCGCCGCGGCGGCCGGCCTGATCGAGTCGGGCCAGCGCTTCGACGTGTTCGCCAACGAGAACAACTTCCTGCTCGGCGCGTTCGTCTTCGAGGACGTGGGCGTCACCGCCTACAAGGGCGCGGCGCCGCTGGTGTCCAACAAGACCTTCCTCGAGGCCGCCGCCGGCATCCTCGCGGTCGAGGCGTACCACGCGGGCCTCATCCGCACGGTGCTGCTGAACAAGGGCCTCGAGGTGCCCGCCGGGGCGATCTCCGACGCCCGCGACAGCCTCGACGGCCCCGAGGACAAGGACCAGGGCATCGTCGACGAGGACGGCCAGGCCAACATCGTGCCGGCCGACGAGAACGGCATCGCGTTCAGCCGCACGCCGGGCGAGGTGCTCAACATCGTCTACCTCAACCCGGACTCCGTGCAGTCGGGCGGGTTCTTCCCGAACGGTGTCAACGGCGAGGTCAACACCAGCGACGACAACGCCTGATCGTCCTGTTGCACCGGACGGGCCGACGCGGATCACCCCGCGCCGGCCCGTTCGGCGTTTCCCGCCGTGCACAATCGGCGCCATGCTGACCGCCGCCGACGAGATCGCCGCCGGACCCGTCGTGCTGCGACGCTGGCGCCCCGGCGACGCGGACGCGCTGTACCGCGCGGTGAGCGAGTCGCTGGAGCACCTGGCGCCGTGGATGCCGTGGGCGGTGAACGGTTACTCCACCGCCGAGGCGGCGGCCTACGTCGCCCGCGCGGCCGAGGTGTGGGGCACCGACTACGACTACGGCATTGTGGCGCCCGGCGAGGTGATCGTCGGGTGCTGCTCGCTGATGGGCCGCATCGGCGACGGCGGCTTCGAGATCGGCTACTGGGTGCACCCCCGCCACACCCGGCGGGGCTACGCCACCGCGGCGGCCGCGGCCCTGACCGCCGAGGCGTTCCGGATCGGCGCCGACCGCGTCGAGATCGTGCACGACGTCGCCAACGTGCCGAGCGGATCGGTGCCGCGTGGCCTCGGCTTCACCGAGGTCGACCGGCGCATCCCGCAGGACGAGCGCACCGCGGGCGAGGCGGGTCTCGACGTCGTGTGGCGGCTGGTGCCCGGGGCGCGGTAGCGGCGCCGCCGCGGCAGGCGGTGATCAGGCGGTGATCAGGCGGTGGGCACGCGGTCGAGGAAGCCGTGGACGGCGGCGATCCGCCCGTCCGCCGCGAGGGTCACCACGTCGAAGCCGATCACGAGCGGCTCGGCGTCCGCCGGCCCGAGGCCCCACCGGAACCGGCACACGTCGTGGTGGGCGTCGGGCTCGCCCACGGGCCGGAACGTCATTCCGGCGAACTGCTGCTGTACCCCGGCGATCAGCCGGTCCAGGGCTTCGGCGCCGGTGACGTCGGCCAGCGGGTCGACGTAGCGCGCGTCCGGGGTGAAGGCCGCCTCGACGGCGGCCCGGCGGGCGGCGGGGTCGGTGGCGTTCCAGGCCGCCAGGTAGCCTTCGACGAGGGTGTCGGTGCGGGTGGTCGGAGCGGTGGTCTGCTCGGTCATCGGATCCTCCTGGTGTCGTCTGCTGACACCGACGATCCTGCGACCGGGGCCGTAGCGGCGTCGATCACCTCGAAGGTAATGCCGGGGCTACAACAGCGGGATCCGGTGGCGGCCGACGCACAGCGCGAGGTCCCGGAACCTCGCACGCGCGCTGCCGTGGCCGAAGTGGCTCACCGCGACCAGCCGGACGGACGTGATCCGCTCCGGGGCGGGCCCGAGGAACCGCTCGTGGTCGGCCCACACGTCGCGGGTCTCCCGCCGCCACCGGCCCAGCCCGGCGGGGCCGCGCCGCACGGGCACGTGGACGGCCGGACGGGTGCGGCCCGGGCAGTCGAAGGTGTCGTCCTCGGGCACGAGCGTGGTGCTCCAGAACCAGCTCAGGCTCCGGGCGCCGGTGTCGAACCCGGTCTCGATGCCGAGCAGGTCGTGGCTCCAGCGGCTGTTCTCCGGTGCCCGCCCGGGAAGTTCCTCGACGCGCCAGCTCCAGGTGATCTCGGTGCCGGGCCGCAGTGGTACGTCCACGGGCTTCTCCACGATGCCGGCGGCGTCGTCGCAGCGGACGTCGACGGCGGGGACGCCGTCGGCGACCGTGTGCCGGAAGATGTCACCGGGCCCGCAGGCCAGCAGGTAGGACCAGCCCGGGGGCGGCACGACGGGGTCGAGGAGCCGCTCCCGTTCGGCCGCGACGAGCCGGGGATCGGCGACCTCCGGCCGGAGCTCCACCAGCCCGTCGACCGGGTCGACGCCGCGGGGCCAGTGCAGCACCGTGACCGCGAGCGCTCCCCGGTCCTTCGCCCCGTAGGGGCCGTGCCCGGTGGCGAGGGCACCGGAGCCGTCGGCCCAGGTGCCCAGGTAGACGCAGAGCTCGAGCGGCCCGGACCGGTCCACCACCACCGTGGTGGTGTCCTGGGTGCACCCGAAGATCGTTCCGCCCGGGACGCGGCCCCACAGGTGGTACTTCGGGCCGCCGTCGTGCCCCGGCGACCAGGAGATGCGGCCGGAGCCGAGCAGCGTGACGCGGTCGCCGCGGCGCACGCTGATTCCAGTGGGGGTCCAGGGAGGCCTGTTCCCCGGCAGCACCACGTGCACGGCGGCCGGCTGGGTCATCCGGCCACCCTGGCAGATCCGTGGCCGCCGCGGGCGCGATCAGTGGTTCCGGTGGTAGGCCTCGAGCACGTCGGACGGGATCCGGCCCCGCTCGGAGATCTTCATCCCTTGCTGCTGCGCCCATTCCCGAATGGCCTGGTTCTGCTCACGGTCGGTGCTGGGCCGGGCCGGCGCGGCGCTGCCGCTCGAACGGCGGCGACCGGTGCGCCGGCGCGCGGCGGAAATGAACGGCGCGAGCGCGTCGCGCAATCTCGCGCTATTGGCGGCGGACAGGTCGATCTCGTACGCCTTGCCGTCCACCGCGAACTCGATCTGCTCCTCGGCCTGGCTGCCGTCCAGGTCGTCGACCAGGGTGACAGTGGTCTGCTTCGCCACGTGCGTTGCCTTTCCGAGATGTTCCGGGTACGCCGAGGTGCCCCTCGGTCTGTGAGGGGTGGCGGTTCCGAACGGGGTGGAGGACAATTACTGAGCCGATAATAATGGAGCCGGGTGCGCATTGTCGATCGGGGTGGATGTGCGGGTGCGGCGGCGCAGCGCGGGCGTGCGACGGGCCGCCCGCCCATTCCGGCGAATGGGATCACGACGACCCGAAAGGGCCGGTCAGGGCGTTCCCGCCCGCTCCTCGTAGGCTCCGCGTGTGGAGACGCGGACGGCGCGCAGGCTCGGGCGGGACCTCGGTGTGATCGGGCCGGGGTGCCGGCGCCGCGGCCGCCGCCGGGAGCACGCGCTCGCCGTCCTGCCGGCCGTGCGCGGGCCCTACGACGAGCTCGTGCGTCCGCACGCGCACGACCGCTGGTAGTGGACGGCCGCAGCGCACGCCTGCACGTCATGGCGCTGGACCTCGCGCTGACCGCCGCGGAGGCCGCGCGCAGGCTCGCCGGGCGCGACCGGGTGACCGCGTGGTCGGGGGCGTGGTCGCACGGCGACCTCGTCACGTGCGACCCCGTGCGCGTCGCGGGCGCGGACGACGACCCGTTCGCGCTGCTCGCGGACGTGCCGCGGATGGCGCCCGACCCCGAGCACCCGCACGCCGTGGGTGGGGGCTGGTTCGGGTACCTGCGCTACGCCGCGCCCGGCGAGGTCCCGGGGTGCGCGCTGGGCTGGTACCGGGACGTGCTGCGCCACGACGGGCGGCGCTGGTGGTACGAGGCCCTGCTCGACGCGTCGTTCGACGCCGGGGACGCCCGGCGGCGCTGCGCCGCGCTGCTCGCGGACCTGCGCACTCCGGCGGTGTTCCCGCCCGCCCGGCTGGAGCTGCTGCGGGTGCCGGACCGGGCGGCGCACGTCGTCGCCGTGGAGCGGTGCGTGCAGGCGATCCGCCGCGGGGAGGTCTACCAGGCCAACATCGCGACCCGCCTGGACCTGCACCTGGCCGGGTCGCCGCACGACGCGTGGGCGCGCCTGGTCGAGGCGGTCGCCCCGGCCCGCGCCGCACTCGTCGCGGACCCCGCGGGTACGGCGGTGAGCGCGAGCCCCGAGCTGTTCCTGCGCAGGCGGGGCCGCGCCGTCGTGACCGAGCCGATCAAGGGGACGCGCCCGCGCACCGGCGTGGACGACGAGCGGGAGCGGGCCGTCCTGGACGCCTCGGCCAAGGACGCCGCCGAGAACGTCATGATCGTCGACCTGATGCGCAACGACCTGTCCCGTGTCTGCGCCACCGGCACGGTGCGCGTGCCGCGGCTGCTCGCGGTCGAGCCGCACGCCGGGGTGTGGCACCTGGTGTCGACGGTGGCGGGGGAGCTCGCCGCGGGCTGCGACGACGCCGACCTGGTGCGGGCCGCGTTCCCGCCGGGTTCGGTCACCGGGGCGCCGAAGGTGCGGGCCGTCGAGCTGATCGACGAGTTCGAGGCCCGGCCGCGCGGGTTGTTCACGGGCGCACTGGGCTACGCGAGCCCGCTCGCCGGCCTGGAGCTGTCCGTCGCGATCCGCACGCTGGAGGTGGGGCCCGACGGGCAGGCTGAGCTGGGCGTCGGCGGCGGCGTCACCGTCGACTCCACCCCGGCGCTGGAATGGGCCGAGTGCCTCACCAAGGCCGCGCCGCTGCTGTCGGTGCTGGGGGCGGACGTCCCCGCGGCGGCCGTGCCGGGCGACCCGGCCGGCGCCGGCCTGTTCGAGACGCTGCTCGTGGTGGACGGGCGGCCGCAGCGGCTCGCCGAGCACGCCGGACGGCTGCGCCGGTCGTTCTGGGAGTGCTACGGGATCGCCCTGCACGCCGACGTCGGCGCGGCGGTGGACGCGGCGGTCGCGGGCCGGCGGGGCCCGCTGCGGGTGCGGGTGGACGCCGAACCCGCCCGCCCGGATCGCGTGCGCGTGGCCGTGCAGCCCTGCGCGCTGCCCGTCGACCCGGCCGACGACGCCGGCGTCGTCGCGCGGGTGGTCCGGTCGGCAGGCGGGGGTCCGCACAAGGTCGCCGAGCGGGGCTGGGCCGACGCCGCCGAGCGCGGCCTGGCGGACGGCGAGGCCGCCCTGCTGGTGGACGAGTGCGACCGGGTGCTGGAGGCCACCCGCTCGAACGTCGTCGCGGTGGTCGGCGACGTGGTGCGCACCCCGCCGCTGGACGGGCGGATCCTGCCCGGGACCGCGCGCCTGGCCGTGCTCGACGCGCTCGACGCCGCCGGCCTGCCGTACGCGATCGGCGAGCTGACCCTCGCGGACCTGGCGGCCGCCCACGGCGTGTTCCTCACCAACCCGATCCGCG
>NZ_JAHKRK010000182.1 GCF_019396355.1 Pseudonocardia nigra | reverse complement strand
CTCGAAGTTCAAGGCAGCACCTGGAGAACGAGCGAGCCACCGCGAAGACCAACGACGACCAGGAAGGACCGCTACGGCCAGGTCGCAGGCAAAATCCGGTCGGGTGAACAAGTGCCAGCTCCAGATGCATGGAACAACACCCGCGTGCTCAACGGCGACCCGGTCGAGGAAGTGACCGGACTGAAGAAGGACATCACCGGCGAGATCCAGGTCCCCGGCAGCATCCGACTCGCGCAGGAACTGATCGAGAACGACCTCGTCGACGAGATCCGCCTCATGACCTTCCCGGTCATCCTCGGCACCGGCCGACGACTGCTCGGAGAAACCACCGACAAGACGACCTGGAAGCTGACCGAGTCGAGAACCGTCGGCGAAGGGATCCTGATCACGATCTTCCAGCGAGCCGACCGATGAGCCCTGCCGGGTACGAGCGGACTTCATTCAGCTGAAGGAGCCATCGAGGCATCGGAGCAGCTCTACACCGCCCGGCCGCACATCGCCCGGCCGCACATCAGCCGCGTTGCGCACGGCGCCCACGCCGGTCGACACCGCACATCCCAGCAGCAAGGCCGCGGTATCGAACGAGTCCCCGACCGGCAGCTCGTCAGCGAACGGTGTCAGCCATGCTCACACGCCAGGAGGCACCGTCCCGCTCAGCGGCCAGGCCGGCGAGCTGGGTGCGGTTGGCGACCTGCAGCTTGGCATACACGTGCGCCAAGTGGGTCTTCACCGTGCCGCGGCTGACGAACAGGCGAGCGGCGATCTCCGCGTTGGACAACCCCTGTACCGCATGGTCCACAACCGACAGTTCGGTCGGGGTCAGGCTCTCCCAGCCGGAATCCGGCCGGCGGCGCGGCCCTCGCGCGCGGGACGCGTAGCCGACCGCCGCCCGCAGGTCCATCGTCTGCCCGCGTTCGAACGCTTCGCGCAGCGCGGGCTCGTCGCCGGGGTCGAGCGGGCGCGGCGGCGGGCCGGCGCCCAGATCCGCCCTGGCACGCCGTGCCGCACCAGCGAGCGTCGCCCCGACCTCCGCGGCGCCGCGCCGGAGGTTCAGCAGCGCCAGCGACTCCAGGCTGTCGACGCAGCCGAGGACGAGGTCGTGATCCATCCGGATCCGAAGCGCGTCGTGGTGCAGCCGGAGCGCCCGCTCGGTGTCCGTCGCGTAGGCGAGCCGGGCCAGCTCGTCCAGAGCGCCGGCGTGGATGCGGGGCATCTGCCGGGTCACCGGCGCGACCGACTGAGCCTGCAGCACCTGCTCAGCGGCCGCGAGGTCACCTGAGCTCCGCAGCGCGACCGCAAGCAGCAGGCGGGTCTCCGGTGCGAGCCACTCCTCGCTCGGTTCGGGTTGCCACCTCCCTTCCAGCCGGCACCAGGTGACCGCCTCCTCCGGGCGACCCCGCGCCAGCGCGAGCATCGCCTTGCGGCACTCCCAGCCCGTGATGAACGGCAGCGGATCCACGCCATCGATGAGGCGGTCGATCGGTGCCATCGCGGCAGCAGCGTCCGCCGGCCGCCCTTGGCACAAGCGGACTTCGGCCAGCACGCCGCGGGCAACACCGATCCAGTGGATGCCGTGTAGCGGTTCCGCGGTGGCCACCGCACGCTCGGCCGCCTCGCCCGCCCGTTCCAGTGCACCCGACCGGGCCGCGGCCAGCGCCAGCCAACCGAGGGCGAACGATGCCAGCCCACGGTCACCGCGCCGCAGCGTGCTCGCCACCACCGGCTCGAGGTGCTCGATCGCCTTGCGGTACTCGTCGGCGAGCACGTGGACCAGGCCGATGAACCCCGCGGAGGCGTCCGCGACGAAGCCGTCGCCGGCCCGCACGGCCTCGTCCCTGACCGCCCGGGCCTCCGCCAGCGCCGGCTCGAGACCGTCGGCAAGCAGCCCGATGGCGGCCAGTGACCGGCTCAGCCTCTCCGCGGCGGGCGCACCGACCTCGGCGGCCAGTTCCTGGGCTGCCCGCGCCACCTCGAACGCCTCGATGCCAGGCTCTCCGGTGTCGGTCACCAGTGCGAGTGCCGCCAGAACCTCCGCCTGCAACGGGGTTCGCTCATCCCCTCCGCGGTCGGCCGCCTGCCGGAGCAACCGCACGCCCTCCGCCCCCCGGCCTTCGAGGTGCCACAACCACGCACACGCCGCGGCCAGCCGCCGACCCGGTGCCGGGTCATCGCGTGCCAACCCCCACTCGATCGCGGCACGGACGTTGGGGTAGGCCGCCCCCACCTGTGCCCGCCAGGCGTCCTTGTCGGTGTCCAGCAGCAGCGCCAACCCGTCGAGCAGTGACAGCTGGACGTCGAGGTGCCGGTCCCGGATGGTGGCCGACTCCGCCGCCTGGTCCAGACAGGACAGTGCGTACGCCCGGACCACCCCGAGCATCCGGTAGCGCGCCACCGCGCCCGTGGTGTCCGCGACGACCAGCGACTTGTCGATCAACCCGCGCAGCGCTTTGAGCAGGCGTTCGCCGCTCGGACCTCCGGGTGAAGCGAGCGCAGTGACCGCGTCGGCGGTGAAGCCCGGCTCGAACACCCCGAGCCGGCGGAACAACACCCGCTCGTCACCGGTCAGCAGGTCGTGGCTCCACCGCATCGACGCTTCCAGCGTCTGCTGCCGAAACGGCGCGGTCCGCACGCCCTCGTCGAGCAGCGCGTGCGGCGTGCTCAGCGAGTCCGCGATCTGGGGCAGCGACAGCGTGCCCGCCCACCCGGCGGCCAGTTCGAGTGCGAGCGGCAGCCGATCCAGCCGGTCACAGACCCGCCGCGCCGCCGTGCGCGCCGCGGCGTCCGGCGTGCGGACGGCAACGCGTGCCAGGAACAACTCGAGCGCGTCGGCAAGGTCCATCGGCGGCACCGGCCAGACCCGCTCACCGGCGACGCCGAGCTTCGACCTGCTGGTGGCGAGCACCGTGACCCGCGGGCAACCGGCCAGGACCGCCGAGGCAACCTGTGCCACACCGTCGAGCAGATGCTCGCAGTTGTCCAGCACCAGGAGCAGCTCGCGGTCCCGCAGGGCTCCGACGAGCGCCGGCACCGGATCCGGTCCCGGCGGCAGCGGGACACCCAGCGCCGTCGCCACTCGCGGGCCGACCTGGCTGTCGTCTACCTCCTCTTCCAGGCCGACCCAGAACACCCCGTCCGGCCGGGCCGCCGACCGGCACACCTGCATCGCCAGCCGGGTCTTCCCGCAGCCGCCATGACCGACCAGGGTCACGAGCTGCCCAGCCGTCAGCGCCTCGCCGACGGCCGCGAGCTCGGCGGCTCGACCGACGAACGACGACAGCTCCGGTGGCAGGTTCGCAGGCATCGAACCGGAGTCTGCCACCGCTCACCCGACGTCTCTGCCAGGCTGAAGATGTTCTCGTTCACGCAGTGGCTCAACTCGGTCGAGACGGTCATGTCCTCGTCGACGCTGACCGAGGCGCCGTGGGCGAACTCCCGAATCGCCGACGCCGACCCGGCTTCGGTGGTCGAGCAACTGCGCGAGCGGCCCGGCGGCGACATCATCGTGTTGGCCAGCAGCAGCGTCATCACGGCGCTGCTCGACGCCGACGGACTCGACCGGCTGAGCATCACGCTCTGCCCGGAGCTGGTCGGCGGCGGCCCCCGGATCTGACAGCAGCCACGCGTGTGACAGTCAGCGCATCGGCCAGCACCGGAGCGCCTGCCGTGGCCGCCGCCCCGGCTCTGTCATGTGTGGAGTGCCTCGATCCATTGTTCGAGGCGGCGGGCTTGGCGGGCCATGAGCTCGGGGCGTCCGAGCGCGCTGCTGAGGACGGCGCTGCCCTCATAGGAGGCAACCAGTTCGACCGCCAGGTCGGGCGCGTCGCGTCGCCCCAACGCTCGGAACTGCTGCTCGGCCCAATCGAGCAGGATCTGCATCAGCGGGGCGGCGAGCGGATCCGATCCGTCGGCCCGCTTGGCCAGCTCCGAGCTCAGCGTCCCGTACGGGCAGCCGTACCGGGCGGTCTCGTCAGCGCGCTCGGCCAGCACGCCCATGAGCGCCTTGAGCCGAGCCTCGGGGCTGGGATACCGGCGCTCCAGCTCGGCGAGAGTCGACCCGAGCTGATCTGCGTGCGTCTGCACGACCGCGGCGACGATGTCGTCCTTGGTCTTGAAGTAGTAGTACACGTTGCCCACCGGCACGTCGGCCGCCTGGGCGATGTGCGCCAGCGTCGTGCCCACGACGCCCTGCCGGTACACCAGCTCGCACGCCGCGGCTACCAACCGCTCCCGCTTGCCCGGTCGCGCGACCGGGGCAGCCTCACCAACGTGCCCTGAGTCAGTTACCACACTCACAGTCTAGACACCGCGCGCTCCCCGGCGTAAGTTACCTACCTGACTAACTGCTGATCGCTCCAGGTCGGTGGTTCACGAGACCAGGAGCACCAGCACATGGAACGAACAGCCGTCAACCCGTGGTCGTGGCCGGTGGAGCTCGGCTTCGATCAAGCGCAGCTCGTCGAGGGCCACCGCCGAGAGCTCATCTGCAGTGCTCAGGACGCCGTCGACGCCAACGGCAACTCGCAGCATCCGGGCGACATGCCTGCCCAGCTCGGACTCGCGCTCGACAACCTCGTGACGGTCCTCGCCGGCGCCGACATGACCCTCGCCAACGTGGTCCGTCTCAACATCTACACCACCGACGTCGACAACCTGCTCCAGCAGTTCACCGTTCTGACCGAGCGCTTCGAGGGCAAGCGCTTCGCCACCACCGTGCTCGGCGTCACCCGCCTCGCAGCCCCGGACCTCCTCGTCGCACTCGAGGCAACCGCGATGGATTGAGTCGGGATGTTGCGCCGCGGCCACAGGGACGCGCGCTCGCCGTGAAGACGAGTTCTGGACACCAGGAAGGGGAAGCTGATGGCACGGCTCACTGAAAAGATCCGCACGCTGTTCGATGGCAAGAACTTCGCCACCCTGTCAACGCTCGAACCGGACGACAGGCCGCATTCGACAGTGGTATGGGTCAAACGCGACGGAGACGACCTCTTGTTCGCGCTGCCCAGGAGCCGTCGCAAGACCGCCAACTTGATCAGAGACCCGCGGGCGGCCGTGGTGATCTTCGATGCAGCCAGGCCGTACGAGAGCGTCCAGGTGCAGGGCACCGCGTCCATGGACGACGACCCACACGGCATGCTGATCGATGAGCTGTCGCACAAGTACCTGGGCGGGCCGTACCCCGGGTTCGCCGGGCCGAATCCGCAATGGGTGATCGCGAGGATCACGGCCGACAAGGTCACCGCCAACTGGCCGAACTGATGAGCCCTCGGTTCGCCGCCGCGGGTCATCAGGGGCGCTGACGAGGGCCCGGGTTTCCCGGTCCCCGCGAGGCCAGTCCGCCCAAACCTCCAGCACCACCCGGTTCGCCAACGGGCGCGGTCCCATCGGCGCCGTCACACGCCGGCGGCACCAGTGTTGCTGATCACCGGTCTACGCACGGGGGAAAGTTCAATCAACTGACCGTCGCCTCGCTTTCCGCACCAGCCTAGGTACCGACGAACGTGCCGTTCGTCGGTTGGCGGTCGGCCGCGGCCCCCGCCGCATCAGCTGCGGAGGTGCTCGGCGAAGAACGCCAGCGTGCGGTCCCAGGCCAGGTTCGCGGCCGCCTCGTCGTACATCGACGGCGCATCCCAGTTCGAGAAGGCGTGACCGGCGGGGTAGCGGTGCACGACGAACCGCTCGCCCACGGCCGCCTCGACGGCGTCGATCTGGTCGGCCGGGATGTAGGGGTCCTGCGCGCCGTAGTGGAACAGCATCGGGCAGTCGATCGAGTCGGCGCGGTCGAGCATCTGGTGGATGCCGGACCCGTAGTACGCGACGGCCGCGTCCGGCCCCCGGCCCTCGACGCGTGCGCCGGCGGCGAACAGGTAGGCGAGGGACCCGCCGAGGCAGAACCCGACGGCGCCGACGGCACCCGTGCAGGACGACATGCCGCGGACGTGGGCCAGCACGCTCGTCATGTCCCGTTCGGCGAGCCCCCAGTCGAGCTTCTGCAACATGGCCATGCCATCGGTGAGCCCGGACTCGTCCTTGCGCTCGAAGCGCGGCTGGATGCGCCAGAACATGTCGGGCACGATCGCGAGGTGACCCGCCTCGGCGAGCCGGATCGCGAGGCCGCGCATGTTGTCGTTGACCCCGAAGATCTCCTGGAACAGGACGATTCCCGGGGCCCGCCCGGCCGGCCGCGCGCAGAACGCGTCGAACTCCCCGCCGTCGTGGGCCCGTACGCGCTCGTAGCCGGTTTCCATGAGCTGAATCCTGGCCCACGGGCCCGGGGCGCCGGAAGCCAGGCCCGCCGGCTCGTGCCCGACGGCACCGGGCTCACGCCGGTCCGCCGCGGCCGCGCCGAGCCGGCGGTCGGTGCGCGCGAAATCGGTGAGTCGCCTCGATTCGGTCTTTCGCCATCCGGGCATCGACACGTCGACCACGCCGAAAGGCGGGCCGAGCGATCCTGACGGGTAGGTACGGGTATTGCCCCGACCTCACACTGTTTTATAGGGTTTTTCGATGGTCTCGAGGGTGCGGCGAGCGGAGGGTGGGTGCGGCAGGCAGACGCGCATCGCTCACCCGATCCGGCGCCGGAGTACCGGCGCCCGGCCGACTGGCCGGAAGTCGATCTGGTTGACACCGACGTGCACATCACGCCTCCGTCGATCGAGGCGCTCTTTCCCTACCTGCCGCAGCGCTGGCGGGACTACGTGCGGGAGAGCGGGGTGCGCAGCCTGGAGTCGGACCTCTACCCCCCGGGGTCCCCGCTGAGCGCCATCCCCGGGTCGGTCCCCGCGCACGGTGGACCGCCGGGGTCCGACCCGGACCTGCTGCGCACCCAGCTGCTCGATCCGTGGGGGACGACCGTCGCCGTCACCAACTGCGTCTATGGGGTGGACGGGATCCACAACCCGGACTGGGCGGTGGCCATGGCCCGGGCCGTCAACGACTGGCAGCGCGCCGAGTGGCTGTGCGAACCGAGGCTCAGGGGGTCGATCGTCGTCGCGGGCCAGGATCCCGAACGCGCGGCCGCCGAGGTCGAGCGGCTCGGGGGGCTCGACGAGTTCGTCCAGGTGTTGATGCCCGTTCGCTCGCGGACCCCGCTCGGGCAGCGCCACTACTGGCCGATCTACGAAGCGGCGGAGCGGCACGGGCTCGCCCTCGGCGTCCATGCGGGCGGGGCCGGCGGGAACCCGATGAGCCCGGTCGGGTCGCCGAGCTATTACCTGGAGGAGTACGTGCTTCTCGCCCAGGCATTCCAGGCGCAGCTGATCAGTCTGGTGAGCGAAGGCGTGCTGGTGCGGTTCCCGGAACTCAGGGTCGTCCTGATCGAGGGCGGGTTCAGCTGGCTCCCGCCATTGATGTGGCGGTTCGACAAGAACTGGAAAGGACTTCGCCGCGAGATTCCGTGGGTCGACCGGCTGCCGTCCGAGATCATCCGGGAGAGCGTCCGCTTCACTGCGCAACCACTCGACGCCCCTGCCGATGCGCGCCGGCTCCTGCAGGTGGTCGAGCAACTCGGGAGCGACCGGATGCTGTTGTTCTCCACCGACTATCCGCACCGTCAGTTCGACGACCCGGCGTGCTCGGCGCCGCACGGCCTCGCCGGAGATGCGCTCGTCGGGTTCCTCGGCCGCAACGCGCTCGACGTCTATCGCCTCGACGAGGAGTGATCGCCCATGTCATCGGCAAGGGCACGGCCGTCGTTGGTCGACTGCGACATCCACAACGAGCTGGCGCCGGACTCGTTGACCAGGTATCTCCCGGCCCGGTGGCGACACTACGACGAGACCTACGGGAGCCGTGGCGACGGCGGGTTCGCCTACCCCAAGGGAGCTCCGCGGGCCGCGCGCACCGACGCGTGGCCGCCGTCCGGATTACCACCGGGCGCTGACCTCGACTTCATGCGCACGCAGTTGCTGGACCCGTTCGACATCCGCTACGGCATCCTCAACTGCCTGGCCAAGTCGAACCGCCCGAACCCCGACTACGCCGCGGCGCTCTGCCGCGCCGTCAACGACTGGCAGATCGACGAGTGGCTGGAGAAGGAACCGCGGCTGCGGGCGGGCATCACCGTTCCCTACGAGTACCCCTCACTGGCTGCGGAGGAGATCGACCGGTCCGCGGGGCACCCCGGGTTCGTCCAGGTCCTGCTGCTGGTCCGCACGGACGAACCGCTGGGGCGCCGCAAGTACTGGCCCGTCTTCGAGGCCGCCGTCCGGCACGGCCTGCCGATCGGCATCCATTTCGGCGGCGCCGGGCGCAACCCGCTCACGGCGAGCGGGTGGCCCTCGTTCTACATCGAGGACCACACCCTGATGGCTCAGGCATTCCAGGCGCAGGTCGTCAGCCTCGTGGTCGAGGGCGTCTTCGAGCGGTTCCCCGGTCTGCGGGTGGTGTTGATCGAAGGCGGCTTCGGGTGGCTCCCGTCCCTGATGTGGCGACTCGACGCACACTGGGCCCGCCTGCGTGACGAGGTTCCCCACCTCACCCGCAGACCGTCGGAGTACATCCGCGAGCACTTCTGGGTCACCACGCAGCCCGTTGAGGAGCCGCCCGACCCGAAGGACCTGCTCACCGTGTTCGACCACATGGGCGGAACGGACCGGATCATGTTCTCGACCGACTATCCGCACTGGGACTTCGACCACCCCGACCGAGCGATCCGGGTCCGGCTCGACGCGGAGACCCGTGAGCGGATCATGAGCGGCAACGCCACCGCCCTCTACGGACTGGACTGAGATGTCCAGGCATGTTGTGGCGACGATCGAGGAGATCGGGCCCGGCGAGCGGAAGATCGTGGAGATCGAGGGCCGCTCCGTCGGGGTCTTCAACGTGAACGGCACCTTCTACGCCCTCCGCAACCAGTGCCCGCACGCCGGGGCGCGGCTGTGCGACGGCGTCCTCACGGGCCTGGTCACCTCCACGGCGCCGGGGGACTACACCTATCTCCGGTCCGGCGAGATCCTGCGGTGCCCGTGGCACGGCTGGGAGTTCGACATCACCACCGGGCGTTCCTGGTTCGACCCCGCCCGGACGCGGGTCAGGGCCTACGAGACCGCTGTGGAGGCCGACGACCCGGTCGCAGGCGACGAGCTCGGGCGGTCCGGGTACCGCGCGGGGCCGTACGAGGCCGAGAGGTACGAGGTCGAGGTGCGGCGGCAGTACGTCATCGTGCACACCTGAGCCTCCGTCACGAGCACAGAAAGGTGACTTGATGCGCGCCGCATTCGTCCCGGAGCCCGATCGCGTCGAGGTCGGGGACTTCCCGATGCCCGTCGCGACGAAGGAGGGCGAGCTCGTCGTCCGGATGGAGCGGGCCTCGATCTGTGGCTCCGACGTCCACGCCGTCTACCACGGGTTCCACATTCCGGGGTGCCTCGGCGCGCCGGGGTATCCGGGACACGAGGGCGTCGGCGTGGTCGTCGACAGCAAGTCGGCCTACTTTCCCGCCGGTGTCCGCGTGCTCACCGTCTCCGTCGGCAACCGCGGGCGCTGTTTCGCCGAGTACCAGCTCATCGACGAGAACGAGGTGATCCCGCTCCCCGCGGACAGCGACCCGGCCCGCCTGCTGATGGCGCAGCAGTACGGCACCACGCTCTACTCCATGCGGATGTTCTGGCCGGGCGGGAACACAGGCACCGCCGCGATCATGGGTGCCGGCTCCGCCGGGCTGTTCTTCCTGCAGCAGGCGAAGAAGCTCGGCTTCGACAACATCGTCGTCTCCGACCTCGACGAGAAGCGGCTCGCGGTGGCCGATCGTCTCGGTGCCGGAACGCTGGTGCACGCACCCCGGGAATCCCTCGTCGACGCCGTCATGGACGTCACGGGCGGCGCCGGAGCCGACCTCGTCATCGAGGCCGCCGGCTACGACAGGCTGCGCGCGGACGCCGTCGCGGCCGTCGCGGTCCGCGGCACTGTCGGATTCTTCGGCTTCCCGGAGAAGTACGGGATGGCGGACTTCCCGATGTACGACGCATTCCGCAAGATCGTCCGCATCCAGTGGGCAGGCGGCACCCAGTCGGAGCCGGGTCTCGTCGCCTTCCGCGACGCCGTGCAGCACATCCACGAGGGCAGCATCGAGGTGGACTACTGCCTCGACTCGGTGTACCGGCTCGACGACATGCCGACCGCCATGGAGGTCGCACGCGACCATGGGCGCGGATCGGTCAAGCTGTGCATCGACGTGGCCGGCGCCGGCGCCTGATGCGGTGACCGCGACCGTCGACCGGGGCGCGACACCCCGGGCGTGTCGGCCGGGTGACGACCCGCGGCATCGGGCGCTGATGGTCCGCGGCACGACCTGTCGGGCGGGCGCCTCCGCCGCCCACCTCACCGTCCGAACGACCGCGCCGCTTCCGTGGCGGGAGGTGGCCAAGGTCGGCGCTGATCGACCGGGCGGTGGCGATGAGCTCCGGCAGGAGGGCATCGATCGACTCCGGGGTCAGCCGACTGCTCGGTGAGGTCAGTGAGAGCGTCGCCACGAGATCGGCGCCGGCCGCCTTGATCGGTGCGGAGAGCGTGCTCACCCCCGGCAGGGTCTCCTCGACGGCGACGGCGTACCCCTCGGCGCGCGCCTTCTGGATGTCGGCGAACAGCGCCTCCGGCTCCGGCGGGTTCATCGGCGTGATCTCGGACGGGTCGTGCTGGGCGAG
Source organism: Pseudonocardia nigra (assembly GCF_019396355.1). Lineage (GTDB taxonomy): Bacteria > Actinomycetota > Actinomycetes > Mycobacteriales > Pseudonocardiaceae > Pseudonocardia > Pseudonocardia nigra. The sequence goes on along the minus strand of NZ_JAHKRK010000182.1, from coordinate 6,470 downwards.
GATCCGCCGGCCCCCGGGCGGGCGGTGCGCTCACCACGCCCGCCGGCCGCTCCGCCGGGTCGACCGGCCACCGCCGCGGCGGCGGGGATGGTGACGATCCCCGGGGGCGTCTTCCGGATGGGTGACGACCGTGAGGAGGCGGTCCGCGCCGACGGCGAGGGCCCGGTCCGTCCGGTCGAGCTGGCGCCCTTCCGGATCGACGCGACGGCCGTGAGCAACGCCCGGTTCGCGGCGTTCGTCGAGGCGACGGGCCATGTCACCGACGCGGAGCGGTTCGGCTGGTCCTACGTCTTCGCCGACTTCCTCACCGGTGCGGCCGCGGGCAACGTGCTGCCGGGCCGGATGGCCGGGATTCCGTGGTGGGTGCCGGTGCGCGGCGCGTCGTGGCGCCGGCCCGAGGGCCCCGGCTCCGGCGTCGACGACCGCGCCGACCACCCGGTGGTGCACGTGTCGTGGCACGACGCGGGCGCGTACGCGGCGTGGGCGGGCAAGCGGCTGCCGACCGAGGCGGAATGGGAGCGCGCCGCCCGCGGGGGATTGGAGCGGGCCAGGTTCGCCTGGGGCGACGACCTGGAGCCCGGTGGCGAGCACCGGTGCAACATCTGGCAGGGCACCTTCCCCGTGCAGAACACGGGGGCCGACGGCCACCTCGGCACAGCGCCCGTGACGGCGTTCGCACCGAACGGGTTCGGGCTGTACGGCGTAGCGGGCAACGTCTGGGAGTGGTGCGCGGACTGGTGGAGCCCCACCTGGCACGTCGCCGCCCGGGAGGAGGCCCGCCGCAACCCGCAGGGCCCGCCGAACGGCCGCCAGAAGGTGATCCGGGGTGGATCCTACCTGTGTCACCGGTCGTACTGCACGCGCTACCGGGCCGCCGCGCGGACATCGAACACGCCGGACAGCACGACCGGCCACATGGGGTTCCGGTGCGCCGCCGACGTGGTGCCTCCCTCGGCGTCGTGAGTGGATACGCGTGCTCCAGCACTTCGTATCCACTCACGGGCGGCGCGCCGCCCACGCCGTTACCGCGCCGCACGCGCCTGCCGGAACGTCACGGCCTCCTCGGCGTAGGTCGCGTGGCTGTCGCGGGCCAGGCGGCGTTCGGCCTCGAGGTCAAGGGACCGGGCCACGGCCAGGTAGACGGCACCGGACACCACGACCCCGACGAACAGCGCGAGATCGGCTCCGCCCATGGCCTCGGCCGCGGGGCCGGTGTACCAGGCCGAGCTGATGAACGGAACCATCGCGGCGATGCCGGCGCAGTAGGACACCAGCCCGCGCCACGCCCACCGGCCGTACCGGCCGTCCGGCCGGAAGATCTCCCTGATGGCGTACTCACCGCGCCGCACGAAGTAGTAGTCGACGAGGTTGACCGACGTCCACGGGATCAGCACGTACAGCAGGATCACGAGGAACGTGCCGAAATTGTCCAGGAAGGCCCCGGTGCTCAGCCAGGCGCCCAGCAGGGCGGCCGCGGTGACGGCGCTGCAGGTCACGATCCGCAGCCGCAAGGTCGGGCGAACCGGCCGGACCGAGTCGGCGATCGTGATGATGTTGAGCGACGCCGCGTAGATGTTGAGCGTCATGACGCTGACCAGGCCCGGGATCGCGGCCAGCAGGATGACCGTCCCGAAGCCGTCGACCGCCTCGTCCGCCACGGTGCGGATCGCCTCCAGCGGCGCGGCATCGGCGACTCCCGCGGCCAGCAGGGCACCGAGCGCCATCAGCCACACCGCGCCGGCGAGCGAGCCGCCGTAGGTGTGCCACAGGGCGGCGCGTGGGCTCGTCTGGGGCGGCAGGTAGCGCGAGTAGTCCGAGACGTACGGCGCCCAGCCCAGCTGGTAGGCCGCGGCGGCGCCGAACTGGACCAGGAAGCTCGTCCACTCGAAGCCGGCCAGGCTGAGTTGATCGCCGCTGAGCCCGCCCTCGACGACCGCGACGACGGTGAACACGCCGAAGGTGGCCAGGAAGAGCAGGGTCAGCCAGCGCTGGGTCGCGTGGATCCAGTGGTAGCCGAAGACGGCCAGCAGCAGCGCCAGCGCGCTCAGCACGACATACCAGAGCTCGGTGTTGTCGACGACCGTTGCGTTGAGCGCCTCGGCGGCCAGCGCCTGGTTGAACACGTTGAACCCGGTCAGGCTCAGCACCACGAACGCACACATGACGGCCACGCCGCGATACCCGAACTGCGCGCGGGACTGAATCATCTGAGGGAGCCCCAGCTGCGGGCCCTGCGCCGAGTGGAACGCGGTGAAGACCGTGCCGAGTGCGGCCCCGAGCACGACGGCCAGCAACGACGACAGGAAGGACGCGCCCAGCGCGGCACCCAGCATTCCGGTCGCCAGCGTCGTCACCTGGGCATTCGCCATGAACCACAACGGGCCCAGCGACCATGGCCGGCCGCGCCGGTCACCGAGCGGAACCCAGTCGATCGACCGGACCTCGACGGTGCCGGTGCCGGTGCCGGACGGTCCGTCCGTCGAACCTGTCGGCGCGTCCGCCATGGGGTGCCTCCTGAAACCGAGACGCGGTGGGTGGGTGGGTCAGTCGCGGTAGCGGGCCAGGCGCAGGCCGGCGGTCGCGCTGTGCGCCGCCATGCCCTCGTAGTCGGAGATCGCTTCGACGGCGACGGCGAGCTGCGGGGTGGCGGCCTGCGTCACGCGCTGGTAGATCAGCGGCTTGAGGAACCGCGAGACCGACAGCCCCGCGCTGTGCCGCGCGCCCCTGCGGGTCGGGAGCACGTGGTTGGTGCCCGCCATGCCCTTGTCGGAGTAGGCGACGGTGCTCCAGCGGCCCAGGAAGATCGAGCCGTAGTTGCGCAGCCGCTCCAGGTAGAAGTCGTCGTCGGCCGTGTGGACCTCGAGATGCTCGGGGGCGAGGTCGTCCATCACCTCGATCGCGGTGGCCGCGTCCCGCGCCCAGACGACCGTTCCGTGGTCACGCCAGGCCGCGCCGGCGATCTCGGCCGTCTTCAGCGCCCCGAGCTGGCGGTCGATCTCGGCGATGACGGCGTGGCCGAGGCTCTCCGAGGTCGTGACCAGCGCGGCCGGTGAGTCAGGGCCGTGCTCGGCCTGCCCGAGCAGGTCCGCTGCCACCAGGACGGGGTCCGCGGTCTCGTCGGCGATGACGGCGACCTCGGAAGGACCGGCGAGCAGGTCGATCGCGACGGTCCCGAAGAGCTGGCGCTTGGCCTCGGCGACGTAGGCGTTGCCGGCTCCGACGAGCATGTCGACGGGCCGCTCGTCCAGCAGCCCGAACGCCATCGCGGCCAGGGCCTGTACCCCGCCGAGGACGTACATCCGGTCGGCACCCGAGATGTGGGCCGCGTACAGGACGGCGGGGTGCGCCCGCCCGTCCGGACCGGGCGGGGTGCAGGACAGCACCGTCGGCACCCCGGCGACCTTGGCGACACCGACGGTCATGAACGCGCTGGCCAGCAGCGGAAAGCGGCCGGCGGGTAGGTATGCCCCCACCCGGCCGACCGGGACGTAGCGCTGCCCGGCCGCCAGGCCCGGCGCGAGCTCGGTCTCGAAGTCGACGAGGTGCTCGCGCTGCCGCGCGGCGAACTGCTTCGTGCGCTCCGAACCCAGGTCCAGCGCGTCGCGGATCGCCGGCGGCAGGCTGTCGCCGCTGCGCGCCAGTGTGGCGCGATCGAGCTCGAAACCGCTGTCGTCCCAGCCGTCGAGCTCGCGGGCGTAGCGACGGACGGCATCCATCCCGCCCGCCTCGATGTCACGCAGCATCGTCGAGACACGCTCGACCACAGCGGCGTCCCGAGCGATGGTGGTCGAGGCGGCCGCGGGCGCCTTGAGGAGCCGGTAGGCCCCGTCCAGGTGGTCGAGGTGGGAGGAATCGAGCTGCATGGGACGGGACGGTAGATACGGGTGGTCGGCAGGACAACCACGAGAAGTCCCGTACGTGTTACAGGGTCCTCCTATGGTTCGGCGGCGGAGGACGCTCGCCGGGAGAGCACCATCCGCCCGGCCAACCGCACGATCTCCCGGGTCGCGGGCGACAGGACCGCCGATTCGCGCTGGACGACCGCGATCGTGTCGTAGAGCGGCTCGGCGAACGACACGGTGCCCAGGCCCGCAGGGAAGGCCGCACTCTCCGCGACGGCGCGGGAGACGAACGTGTCCCCTACGCCGCGCGCCACCAGGCCGAGCGCGGACTCCACGTGCTCGACCTCGATGAGCGCCGCGAGCTTGAGGCCCTCCAGCTGGGCCCGCTCGGCGAGCTGGCGGCGCGTCGGGTCCTTCCAGCCGTAGTGCGCGTCGTAGAGGATGAGCCGGGCGGCCGCCAGGTCGGCGATGGTGACCGGGGCCGTCAGCCGCTGCGGGTCCCGGCTGACGTAGACCACCTCGTCGCGCATCAACGGGGTGACCTTGAGGCCGTCCGCAACGATGGGCAGCACCACCAGGCCCGCCTCGAGCTCGCCTGCGGCGACGGCCGCCGCGACCTCCACGGAGTTCTGGCCGACGAGCCGCACCTGCACGGCCGGATGCCGCTCGTGGAAGTCCTGGACGAGATCCGACAGCAGGTAGTAGTCCGCGTTGCGGAGCAGCCCGAACGTCGCGACCCCGCCGCTGAGCGAGCGCAGCGAGCGGAGGGCCCGGGCGCCGTTCTCCGCAGCGGCCACGGCCTGCTCGGCGAACGGAAGCAGCTCCTCACCCGCGCCCGTGAGGATGAGCCTGCGGCCGCGGACGAACAGCCGGACGCGGTGCTCCTCCTCCATCCGGCGGATCAGCTCCGACACCGACGCCTGTGACACCTGCATCGCGGCGGCGGCCGCGGTGAACGACCCCGTCCGTGCCGCGGCGACGAACGCCCGCAGCTGGTTCAGCGTCACGTGGGGGAGACTATCCAGCGACATAGGTTTTTCCTTCCCACGCCACTGGAAAGGTGCTGGTTGTCGTGTTCGCCTGCCGCGCCTACCGTCTCGGGCCAGGACGGACCAGTGAGGTGTGGATGATGTGCATCGGGTGCCGCGCGGTGCCCCGGGTGCCGGCCTGCGAGGAGGAGTCCCGGTGACGCGCGTCGTGTGCCGGCAGCTCGCGCCCGTGCTGGGGGATCTGGAGGCCAACCGCCAGGCGTCGGCGGACGCCGTCCGGGATGCCGTCGCGGCCGGGGCCGAGATCGTCGTCCTGCCCGAGCTCGTCACCTCGGGTTACGTGTTCGCGGACCGAGCCGAGGCGGCGGCCGCGGCGATCACCCCGGGGCATCCGCTGTTCGCCGACTGGGCGGCGGCAGCCGGCCGAGCCGTCGTCGTCGGCGGCTTCTGCGAGCGCGGCGGCGACGGCGGGCTGTACAACAGCGCGGCGGTCGTCGACGCCGGCGGGGTCCGCGCGGTCTACCGCAAGACCCACCTCTGGGATCGCGAGAAGCTGGTGTTCGACCAGGGCGACGACCGTCCGCCCGTGGTCGACACGGCGGCCGGCAGGCTGGGCGTGCTGATCTGCTACGACCTGGAGTTCCCCGAGTCGACGCGGGACCTCGCTGTGCGTGGCGCCGACCTGCTGGTGGCGCCGGTCAACTGGCCGCTGGTCGACCGGCCCGCCGGGGAACGCCCGCCCGAGGTCGTCATCGCGATGGCGGCGGCGCGGGTGAACCGCGTGGCGATCGCGTGCTGTGACCGCGCAGGGCCGGAGCGGGGCCAGCGGTGGACCGAGGGCACGACCATCATCGACTGCTCCGGCTGGGTGGCCGCGACGCCCGGCCCGGACGGCGCCGCGGTCGCCGACCTGGACCTGGCCGCGTCCCGGGACAAGGCGCTGTCGCCGCGCAATCATGCCTTCGGCGACCGGAGGCCCGAGCTCTACGATGGCGAGGGTCCGCTCAGCAGCTGGGAAACGGGTGCGGCGGGGCGGCGGCGACCGACGAACGGCGCTCTCGTCGGCTAGCTGAGCTACGACCGACGAAGTCGGTTTGATCGAGTCAAGTTTGGGTTCATGCGGCGAATCCGGCCTCCTGGGTGTGTCGGTCGAGGGCGCGCTGGTAGTCGCGGGCGGCGGTGCGCAGGCTGCTGGGCGCTGGTGGGTCTGGGTCGGTGAGCTGGGCGAGTCCGGGCTGCAGCAGTCGGGTCTGGACGTGGCTGAGCAGCATGGCGTGGTGCAGCCCGACGTCGGTGACGCGGTAGCGGTGGCTGCCGGGGATACGGCTGATCAGGCCGTGGGCGCGCAGCCGGCGCAGGTCGTAGCTGACCTGACCGGCGCTGATCTGGTCGGGTGGCTTGCCGAGCAGCCCGGCCAGCAGGCCGCGCAGGTCCCGGTTGCGCAATCCGTGCGGGAGCAGCCGGAACACCAGCAGGGCCTGCAGCAGCGCGTGGGCGCGGCGGTCGCCCAGACGCAGCCCGGCGATCCGGTTGCCCTCGCTGGTGATGGTCGGGTCGTGCACGGCGGTGAACGCCTCGGCGGCGCGGATCGGGTTGTGGCTGAGTCGTTGGACGCCCAGCAGGCGCCTGTTGGCGGAGA
>NZ_JAHKRK010000181.1 GCF_019396355.1 Pseudonocardia nigra | reverse complement strand
CGACCGCTGGTGCGGTCGGCGCCGTCGGGAGGAGATCGCTCGGATCAGAGCGCGTCGGCGCGCTTGGCCAGCGCCGACTTGCGGTTCGCCGCCTGGTTCTTGTGGATGACGCCCTTGCTGGCGGCCTTGTCCAGGGCCCGGGCGGCGGCGCGCTGCAGCTCGACGGCCTTCTCGGTGTCGCCGGCCTCCACGGCCTCGCGGAAGCGCCGCACGGCGGTGCGGACGGAGGACTTGACCGACTTGTTGCGGATACGCCGCTTCTCGTTGGTCTTGACCCGCTTGATCTGGGACTTGATGTTGGCCACGCGAATGCCTCGAGTTCTTCCTGCCGCTGCTTGCTCGCCTAGTTTCGCTCTGCACCGGCGGCGGGGATCCGTTCGTTCACGCCGGGCGCTCAGCTGTCCATGTTACAGCGCGTGGAGAACCGGGTGAAATCGGCCCGTTCCCGCTCGCTGCGCGGCTCGTAGGCTACCCGTCGTGGGCCGGTGGTGGCGGGGACGTCCGTGGGTGCTCGACGCGGCCGTCGCCACCCTGCTGCTCGTCCTCGACGCGCTCGGGGCGTCGAGCCTCGCGCCGCCGGACCAGCGGGCCGGGTACCTGCGGCGTCGGTCGCGCTGGCCGCGCCCGTGGCGCTGCGCAGGCGCGCGCCGCGCACAGCGGCCGCGCTCGTGCTCGGGGGCTGCGCTGGCGGTGCTGACCCAACCCGCGCTCGCCGTGAACCACTTCGCGCTGATGGCGGTCGCCGTCATGGTCGGCACGGTGCGGGTGCACTGCGGCGGGCGGGACGCGCAGGTCCTACTGGGCGGGATCGTGGCGGGCGCGGCCCTCTGGACGTGGGCGACCGGGAGCTGGGGGCCGTGGCTCTGGCTGATCTGGGTGGCGGTGGCCGCCGTCGTCGGTGAGGTCGTCGCCGCCGCGGGCGCGCGGCGTACGGAGCTGGACCGGGACCGCGAGCTCGCCGCGGCGCAGGAGCGGGCGCGGATCGCCCGTGAGATGCACGACGTCGTCACGCACGCGGTGAGCGTGATGGTCGTGCACGCCGAGGGGGCGCGGCTGGTTCTGCGCCGCGACCCGGAGGGCGCCGAGCGTGCCATGGGCACCACCGCCGACGCCGGGCGCCAGACCCCCGACGAGCTGCGCGGGTTGGTTGCGGCGCTCCGGGGGACCGACGGCGACCCGGACGGGGGCCCGGACGGAGACCTCGTCGGGCTCGCCGCCATGATGCGCGCGGCCGGGCTGGCGGTACGGCTGGACCCCGAGCGACCGCAGCTCCCTGCGGGCCTGCGGGCCACCGGCTACCGGATCGTGCAGGAGGCCCTGACGAACTGCCTTCGCCACGCCCCGCCGGGTGCCGCCGTCACCGTGCTAGTCGAGGTGGACGGCCGCGAGCTGCGGATCGAGGTCGCGGACGACGGCGGTGCGGATCGGAAGCCGGCGAGCGGGCCGGGCCGGGTGGGCGCGGGCGTGGTCGGCATGCGGGAGCGCGCCCGCGCGGCCGGTGGCGAGCTGGAGGCAGGCCCGCGACGGTCGGGCGGCTGGCGGGTGCTGGCCGTGCTTCCGCTGCCGCGCACGCAGTAGCGTGCCGGGCGTGGCGACCACGGTGCTGCTGGTCGACGATCAGGAGCTCATGCGGATGGGCCTGCGCATGGTGCTCGACGCGCAGGAGGACATCGACGTCGTCGGCGAGGTGTCCGACGGGGCGGCCGCGGTCGCGGCGACCGATCGGCTGCGTCCCGATGTCGTGCTGATGGACGTGCGCATGCCCGTGCTCGACGGGGTCGAGGCCACGCGCAGGATCACGGGGGCGGGCAGCGCCCGGGTGCTCGTGATGACGACCTTCGACCTCGACGAGTACGTGTTCGCCGCGCTGCGCGGCGGGGCCAGCGGGTTCCTGCTCAAGGACGCGCCGCCGGCGGAGCTGGTGTCGGCGATCCGGGCGGTCGCGGCGGGCGACGCCGTCGTGTCCCCCCGGGTGACCCGACGGCTGCTCGACCGCTTCGTGTCGGGTGCGGGCGAGCCGAGGACCGACCCATCGGTGCTGGAGGCGCTGTCGGACCGCGAGCGGGAGGTGCTGATGCTCGTGGCCCGCGGCCGGTCCAACGCCGAGATCGCCCACGAGCTGCACCTGTCGCACGCCACCGTGAAGAGCCATGTCGGCAGGGTGTTGACGAAGCTGGGCCTGCGCGACCGCGTGCAGGCGGTGGTGCTCGCCTACGAGACCGGCCTGGTCCGGGCGGGCGAGTGGGCCTGAGGTAGCAGCGCGGTCCACCTCGCGACGCATCCGGGAACGCGACCCGCGGCCGATGTGGACAGCGGCGGCCGCGGGGGAGGGTGGCCGCCATGGCGGACGTGGTGCGGGCCCGTGGGCTCGGCAAGCGGTACCCGGGCGGGGTGCTCGCGGTGGACGGGCTCGATCTGGTGCTCGCGCCCGGCGAGGTGTACGGGCTCGTCGGGCTGAACGGGGCGGGCAAGACGACCGTGCTGCGAATGCTGCTCGGCCTGGCCCGGCCGTCGGCGGGGGACGTGCGGGTCTTCGGGGCGGCACCGGGTTCCCCGGCGATGCTGGCCCGGACCGGGGCGATGACGGAGTCGACCGGGCACTACCCGCACCTGACCGGTCGCCAGAACCTGCGGCTGATGGCGCGGCTGTCCGGGCTCGCCGGGCCCGGGCTCGACGGGCGGCTCGCCGAGGCGCTGGCCGCGGCGGGTCTCGCGGACCGGGCGGACCGGCGCGTCGGCGGCTACTCGCTCGGGATGCGCCAGCGACTCGGGCTGGCCGTCGCCCTGCTGGGCGGTCCGGAGCTGCTCGTGCTCGACGAGCCGACCAACGGGCTCGACCCGGCCGGGATCGCCGACGTCCGGCGCATCGTGCGGGCGCGCGCCGACGGCGGGTGCCGCGGTGCTGTTGTCGAGCCACCTGCTCGTCGAGGTCGAGCAGGTCTGCGACCGGGTCGGGCTGTTGCACCGCGGGCGGTTGGTGGCCGAGGGCGCGCCGGGCGAGCTGACGGGCGCGGCCACGGAGGTGATCGTGCGGGCCGAGCCCCTGCCGGCCGCCGTCCGCTGCCTGACCGGGCACCCGGCCGTCGAGTCCGTGACGGCCGCCGACGGCGTGCTCCGCGTCGTCACCGCCCGCGCCCAGACCGCCGAGATCAACCGGGCGCTCGTGGCCGTCAGCGAGCTGCGGGTGGGCGGCGGGCTGGAGGAGCTGCTGCTCGGGCTCGACGCGCAGGAGGTGGCGGCGTGATCGCGGCGGAGGTGCGGGCTCACCGGGACGCCCTGGTGCGGCGCCGGGCGGTGCTCGCGATCGGCGGGGCGTGGGTGCTGCTCGGCCCGCTGTTCGGGATGGGCGTGCCGTACCTGGTGGTCCGCCTGGGCGGGATGCCGCCCGAGGCGGCGGCGACGGTGCTCGACGGGTTGCTCCCCGGCGCGCTGCCGGGCACGGTCCTCGCCGGGTACACGCCCTTCGGCGGGGCCTACCTGGTGCTGCTCGGCGCTGTGCTCGTCGGCAACGAGTACCGCTGGGGCACCGTCGCCACGCTGCTCGTCCGGCGGGCGGGCCGGACCGGGGTGGTGCTGGCGCAGTCGGCCGCACTCGCGGTGGTGGTCGGGCTGGTCGTCGCGGCCGAGTTCGCCGTGGCGGCCCTCGCGGCGGTGACGATCGCGGCCCTGGAGGGGGCGGCCGCGCACGCACCGGACCTGGCGGCGGTCGGGGCGGCGCTCGGCGCGGCGTGGCTGGTGGGGGTCGCCTTCGCCGCGCTCGGCGCGCTGCTCGGGCACGTGCTGCGCGGCGCGACCGCGGCGGTGGGCATCGGCCTGGTCTGGGTGCTCGGGCTGGAGACAGCGGTGCGTGGCTGCTCGCGGTGCTGCCCGGGGCCGGCTGGGTGGAGGGCCTCCTGCTCGGCCCGTCGGTCGGGACGCTCGCCGTGGCGCTGGGCGAGCCCGCGGTCGACGCCCCGTTCGGGGTGGGGCCCGGCGGCCCACCCGCCGTCGCGGTGGCGGTGCTGCCGGCTACGCCCTGGTGGCCGTGGCGGCGGCGACCCTCCTGGTGCACCGCCGCGACGTGCCGGGCCCGACCTAGGACCAGGATTCGCGGCTCCCCGACTGGTCGGGGTCCGGGGCCGCGTCCGGGTCGGCGGCCGGTTCCGGACCGTGGGCCGTGGAGCCGGTGATCACGGTGTTGCCGCCCGCCCGCTTCGCCCGGTACATCGCGGTGTCCGCCGCGGCCAGTGCAGCGGTGGGCTCGCCGTCGAGCGGGGCGCGGACCACGCCCACCGACATCGTGACGCCTGCCGCCACCTCGGCGGGCAGTGCCGCGACCGCGTCGGCGGCCCGCTGCAGCGCCGCGCGGGCGACCGGGAGCGGAGTGGCCGGCATGACCACCACGAACTCGTCGCCGCCGTAGCGGGCCACCAGGTCCTGCGAGCGCAGGACCGTGCGCAGGCAGCTCGCCACCTCGCGCAGTACCGCGTCGCCCGCGGCGTGCGAGCGGTCGTCGTTGACGTCCTTGAACCGGTCGAGGTCGATGAGGGCGACGGCGCACGGCTGGGTGGCGGTCGTGGTGGTCGCCTCGGCGAGCCGCAGGTCCAGTGCCCGCCGGTTCGGCAGCCCGGTCAGGGGGTCCTGGAGCGCCTGGGCCGCGACGGCCCCGTGCTCCCTGGCCAGCCGGTGGTGTTCGGAGTGGCTGCGCAGCGCTGTCAGCCGCGCCTCCCGCAGCGCCCACAGCTCGCCCTCGAGCGCGATGGCGTAGCGCTCGAGGGCGTCCGAGCGGGTGCCGGCGCCGCGGGCGATCTCCTCGACCTTGGCGAACTCGCGGTGCAGCGCGAGGGCGAGCACGGCGTCCGTGCTGTCGTGCCACAGCTCCTCGTGCAGCGGGGCGAGCGCGCTCCACGCGTCGGCCGGTCGGTCGGCGGCGAGGAAGCAGCGCGCGGTGGCGATCGCCAACATGATGCGGTCCTCGGTGAAGTGCGCCACCTCCTTCAGCCCGGTCAGCAGCTCGAGGTGCTGAGGGCCGGGGCGCTGCAGGGCGTAGGCCGCCCCGATGATCGAGCACTCCTCGGCAGCCGTCCGGCCGCTGCCGCTACCGGCCCGCGCGGGCCCCCAGAGCAGGGCGGCGGCGTGCGCGGTCTGCGCGGCGCCGACGAAACGGGTGGCGGCTGCGGCGTCGCGTCCGCCGCGCTCCAGACGCAGCGCCCACGCGAGCTGTAGCCGCACCCGGTTGAGCTGGTGCACGAGCCGGTCCATCAGCGAGCCGGCGATCTCGGACACGGCGATGGCCCGCTGGGACACCTCGTCGGCCAGCTCGTGCGCGCCCAGCTTCAGCAGCACCAGCAGCAGCCCGTTGAGACTCCGCGACACCAGCCGGGACCACTCGGCCTGGTCCTCTCCCGGATCGGGTGCGGCGAGCTCGGTGAGGATGGCCAGCGCCTCGGCGGCGTCGGTGAGGGCGTTCTCCCCCTGCCCGAAGACGGCGGTGCGGTGCGCTCGCAGCGCGGCGGCCTCCCCGAGCCTGCGCGGGTCGTCGTCCAGCTCGGCGAGCTCGGTGTACTCCTGCAGCAGCACCTCGACGTCGTCGGCGTCGGCGGGGTCGTAGCCGAGTACCCGCACCAGGATGCAGATCCGCAGCAGCTCGGCGACCAGGTTGGACGGGCCCCGGCTGCGGGCGTGGGCGAGCAGGCCGTCCAGCCCGCGGCGCGCCGCCAGCCGTCCGGCCGGTGCGGCGCGCTGCTGCCAACGGAACTTCGCCAGAGCGCGGTCGGAGATCTGCTCGTCGGTGAGGCGGTCCGCCTCGTCGGGACAGTCGCACCCCGGTCCACCCGCGATGAGGGCGCACTCGGTCGACGTGCTGCTCATGACGGTCGAGCGCGTCGTCGTCACCGGTCGCCCCCTGGATCGCCGGTCGGGCTGCTCGGGTCGTTCGCCGGGGCTGGGGTCCCGGCCCGCGGGGGGACGGCCGACTCGCGGACCCCGCCCCTCGCGCGATCTGGCCATGGTGGCACGTGACTGCCCTGCTGGGGAGCCCGGGTTTCCGTGTGCACGCCATGATCGAACACACCGTGATCATGCCATCACCAGTGGTGACCGTCAGCCGTTGCGGGTGCTCATCCTCGCACCGCACGACGCCGCGTTGCTGCCCTCGAACGCGCTGACCGTCGTGGTGCTGGCGGCGCTGGTCGGGGTCGGGATCTACACGCTGCGCCGCCGGGACCTGGGTGCCGTGCACGGGCCCCGGTTCGGCAGGCGCGCCCAGTTCGTCGTGATGCTCCGCCTGGTGCGGCGCGTGTTCCTCGGGGTCGTCGCGGCGCTCGTGGTGACCCTCGCCGCCCGGCTGGTCACGGCCTGACCGGCGCTACTCCTCGTCGGCGCGGGGGCGGCCGCGGCGGCGCGGGCCCTGCGCGTCCTTCGGCAGCCTGCCCGCGTCGGCCAGCGCGGCCCGCAGCAGGAAGTCGATCTGCGCGTTCGTGCTGCGCAGCTCGTCGGCCGCCCACCGCGCGAGCGCGTCGTGGACGGCCGGGTCGAGCCGGAGCAGGAAGCTCTTGCGATCGGCCACGGGATCAGTGGTACAGCGAGCCCGCGTTGACGATCGGCTGGGTGGCGCGGTCGCCGCAGAGCACGACGAGCAGGTTGCTCACCATCGCGGCCTTGCGCTCCTCGTCGAGCTCGACGATGTCGCGCTCGGACAGCCGGGCCAGGGCCATGTCGACCATCCCCACCGCGCCTTCGACGATCCGCTCCCGCGCCGCGACGACGGCGCCGGCCTGTTGGCGCTGCAGCATCGCGCCGGCGATCTCGGGGCGTAGGCGAGGTGCGTCAGGCGGGACTCGACGATGCGCACGCCGGCCGACTCGACGCGGGCGGTGATCTCCGCCGACAGCCGCTCGGTGACCTCGGTGGCGTTGCCGCGCAGCGACAACTCGCCGCCGCCGTGGTCGTCGTAGGGGTAGCTGGTGGCGATGTGCCGGATCGCGGTCTCGGTCTGGGTGTGCACGAACTCCAGGAACTCGTCGACCTCGAACATCGCCATGGCGGTGTCCTCCACCTGCCAGACGACCACCGCGGCGATCTCGATCGGGTTGCCGTCGGACTCGTTGACCTTGAGCACCTCGCTCTCGTGGTTGCGGATGCGCGTGGAGACCTTGGTGCGGGTGGTCAGCGGGTTGACCCAGCGCAGCCCCGCCGGGCGGACGGTCCCGGTGTAGCGGCCGAAGAACTGCAGCACCTTTGCCTCGCCGGGCTCCACCGTGGTCAGCCCGGCCAGCGCGAGCACCCCGAGGCCGATCCCGATGGCCCCGATCGTGATGCCCACCACGACCGCGCCGCCGAGCACCAGCGCGGCACCGGCCCCTCCGCCGCCGAGCACGAGCGCGAGCCCGACGAGCACGCCGAGGAACCCGTCGGCGCTGGTCGCCCGGCGTTCGCGGACGGCGGGCTCGGGCATCCGGGCCCTGGCTGCGTCGAGGTCGTCGGTGGTCGGGTCGTCGGTGTTCGGGATGCCGGTCGTTGTGGGCCGGCTGGTCGTCGGTTCGGTGGTCATGGCGTCCCCCTGGGGCGTCGGGCGACCCGCTCGGCCGGCCGCTAGCAGGATGATATCAATTTTTTCCGACGTCGCCCTCACCCGTTCGGCGTCCCGCCCGGCGGCGCATGGGACGATGAGGGAACCCGTACCCGAAGGACTTCAGTGAGCTCGTTCGCCGATCGCACGTTCACCGCTCCGGAGCTGATCCGGAATTTCTGCATCATCGCCCACATCGACCACGGCAAGTCGACCCTGGCCGACCGCATGCTGCAGCTCACGGGCGTGGTCGACGAGCGCCTGATGCGCGCGCAGTACCTCGACCGCATGGACATCGAGCGTGAGCGCGGCATCACGATCAAGGCGCAGAACGTCCGGCTGCCGTGGCAGGTCGAGGGGCAGGACCACGTCCTGCACCTGATCGACACCCCGGGGCACGTCGACTTCACCTACGAGGTCTCCCGCGCGCTCGAGGCCTGCGAGGGCGCGATCCTGCTCGTCGACGCCGCGCAGGGCATCGAGGCGCAGACGCTCGCGAACCTCTACCTCGCGCTCGAGAAGGACCTGACGATCATCCCGGTCCTCAACAAGATCGACCTGCCGGCCGCCGACCCGGACCGCTACGCCGCCGAGATCGCCCACATCGTCGGCTGCGACGCGAACGAGGTGCTGCGGGTCAGCGCCAAGACCGGCGCGGGCGTGCGGGAGCTGCTCGACGAGGTCGTGCGCCAGGTGCCCGCCCCGGTCGGCGACCCGGACGCCCCGGCCCGCGCGATGATCTTCGACTCCGTCTACGACACCTACCGCGGCGTTGTCACCTACATCCGCGTCGTCGACGGGAAGATCACGCCCCGCGAGCGGATCAAGATGATGTCCACCGGTGCCACCCACGAGCTGCTCGAGGTCGGCATCGTCTCGCCCGAGCCGAAGTCCTCGGCGGGCCTCGGCGTCGGCGAGGTCGGCTACCTGATCACGGGTGTGAAGGACGTCCGGCAGTCGAAGGTTGGCGACACGGTCACCAGCCAGCGGCACGGCGCCACCGAGCCGCTCACCGGCTACCGGGAGCCGCGGCCGATGGTGTACTCCGGGCTCTACCCCGTCGACGGCTCGGACTATCCCGAGCTGCGCGAGGCACTGGACAAGCTGCAGCTGAACGATGCCGCTCTCACCTACGAACCCGAGACGTCGGCGGCGCTCGGGTTCGGGTTCCGGTGCGGCTTCCTCGGCCTGTTGCACCTGGAGATCACGCGCGACCGGCTGGAGCGCGAGGCGGGTCTCGACCTGATCTCGACCGCGCCCAACGTCGTCTACCGGGTGGTGCAGGACGACGGCAGCGAGCTCACCGTCACCAACCCGTCGGACTGGCCGACGGGCAAGGTCGCGGAGGTGCACGAGCCGGTCGTCAAGGTGACCATCCTGGCGCCGTCGGAGTTCATCGGCGCGATCATGGAGCTGTGCCAGGCCCGCCGCGGTCAGCTCGGCGGCATGGACTACCTGTCGGAGAGCCGGGTCGAGCTGCGCTACACGATGCCGCTCGCCGAGATCATCTTCGACTTCTTCGACGCGTTGAAGTCCCGCACCCGCGGCTACGCATCCCTGGACTACGAGGAGGCGGGCGAGCAGCAGGCCGACTTGGTCAAGGTCGACATCCTGTTGCAGGGCGAGCCTGTCGACGCGTTCTCGGCGATCCGGCACAAGGACCACGCCTACGCCTACGGCACCTCGATGGCCACGAAGCTGCGCGAGCTGATCCCGCGCCAGCAGTTCGAGGTGCCGATCCAGGCCGCGATCGGGTCGCGGATCATCGCGCGGGAGAACATCCGCGCGATCCGCAAGGACGTGCTCGCCAAGTGCTACGGCGGTGACATCACCCGCAAGCGCAAGCTGCTGGAGAAGCAGAAGGAGGGCAAGAAGCGGATGAAGACCATCGGGCGGGTCGAGGTCCCGCAGGAGGCCTTCGTCGCGGCGCTGTCCACCGAGTCCACCGCCGACAAGGCGAAGAAGTAGGGAACCGCCCTGTCCCGCGTTCCGTCTATGCCTCACGACGGAAGGAGGGGACCATGGGGGTCATGACCACCGGCCACGCCGCCATCCCGACAGGTCGCCCGTTCACGGTTGCGGACCTGGAGGCGATGCCCGATGACGGCAACCGGTACGAGCTCATCGACGGAATGCTCATCGTGAGCCCGGCACCGGGCTGGAGCCACCAGGAGATGGGGTTCGCCGCGGGTATCGAGTTGCGGAGGGCGTGTCCACGGCAGCTACGGGTCTTGCTCGCGCCGTTCGCCGTGCAGACGGCGTTCGACAGCGAGGTGCAGCCCGACGTGATCGTCACGCGATACACGGATCTGACGCCGAAGAACCTTCCGGTCGCGCCATTGTTGGCGGTCGAGGTGCTGTCCCGCAGCACGGCGCTGCACGACCGCAACACGAAGAAGGCGTTCTACGAGCGGATCGGCGTGCCGTCGTACTGGCTGCTCGATCCCACCGAGCCGGGCTCGCTCACCGCGTTCGAGATCGACGGCGGCGGGCGCTACCGGGAGGTCGCGCACGTCGCCGGCGACGCGGAGTTCCGCGCGGAGCGGCCGTTCCCGGTCACGCTCGTGCCCGCGCGGCTGCTGGACGGCCTGCGCCTCTGACCCCGCACCTTGAGCCCGGCTACTCCGGCTGGGCCGTCAGCTCGACGACCGCGCCGTCGGCGTCGATGCTCAGCACGCGCAGCTGCAGCACGCCCTCGCCGGATCCGAGGCGGGTCGTGCCGCCGGTGCCGATGAAGGACAGTCCGCGGCCGCCGGAGGTGAACTGGACGTCGAAGCCCACCGCGTAGGGCAGGACGGCCGTGATCGCCACGGTCTCCACCCCGGCGAGGCCGTCCAGCGGGATCACGACGGGCTGGGTGACGGTGATCGTGCAGGAGCCGTCGAGGCAGTCCGCGATGTCGTCGCCCGGAGCTGGCTGAGCTGGCTGGGCGGGGGCGATGAACGCCGCCGACGGGGCGGGCGCGGCGGTCGCCGGGGCAACGGCGCCCGTGGGGGCGCCCAGTGCGAGCGTGGCGAGCACGGCGGTCGTGGCGAGCTGGCGGTACACGGCGCTCCTTCCCGCGGTTTCCCTCGATGTCAGGGAGGCTAGGTCACCGATCACGCCGTCGCCGTCCGTCTCATCCGAAGGAGGGGACCATTGGCCGCCCTGACGACCCCTTTCGTGTTCACCCGCCCACTTCCCCGGAGCGGCGGGTGATCCCCGGCGGGCTGCTCGTCGAGCTCGCGGTCCTGCTGGTCGTCCTGCTTCTGGGGGTGGCCGCGGGCCGGGCGGGATCCCGCTAGACGCTGCTGGTCGCCGGGCTGGTGGGCACGGTCGGACTCGGCGTCGTCCTCACGGCGGCGAGCGGGGCGGGCGACGCACCGGGCGTCGGTGAGGACCCGGCGGCGGAGCTCGCCGCGCTGTACTCGGTGACGGTGCCGCTCGTCGTGGCGTTCACGGCGGGGTGGCTGTGCGCCCGGTCCGGCTGGGGACGCCGCTTCCTGGTGCTCGCGGTGGCCGCGCTGGTGCTCGCGGCGTTCCCGTACGACGCGGTGGGCAGGTTGACGGCCGATGCGTTCCTCCTCGGGCCCGCGGTGGGAATCACGGTGCCGCTCGGGGCAGCGTCCCGTTAGGTTTCCCCGGTGCTGACCGGACTCGACGTCCCGATCGTCCTGGCGCCGATGGCGGGCGGCCCGACCACCCCGGAGCTCGTGGCCGCGGTGTCCGGGGCGGGCGCCCTCGGTTTCCTCGCGGGCGGCTACCTCGACGCCACCGCGCTGCAGGCGACGATCGCCGCGCTGCGGGAGCGCACGGACCGGCCCTTCGGGGTCAACCTGTTCCTGCCCGACGAGCGCCGCGACGAGGGCGTGGCGGAGTACCGCGAGCGGCTGCTCAGGGCCGGGCTGGCCGCGGGCGAGCCCGCCTGGGACGACGACAACGGCTACCCCGGCAAGCTCGTGCTGCTGCTGGCCGACCCGGTGCCGGTGGTGTCGTTCACGTTCGGTTGCCCGGACGCCGCCACGGTCGAGCGTTTGCACGCGGTGGGCAGCCAGGTGCTGGCCACCGTCACGACCCCGGCCGAGGCACGCCTCGCGGCGGCGGCCGGCGTCGACGCGCTCGTCGTGCAGGGCACCGAGGCCGGGGCGCACCGCGCCGTCTTCGCGAACGACCCCGCGGACCCGAGCGGGGGCGCCGAGTTCGGGCTGCTGGCGCTGGTGCGGCTCGTCGCGGCCGAGGTCGACCTGCCGCTGGTGGCCGCCGGCGGGATCGTGGACGGCGCGGGCGTGGCCGCCGTGCTCGCGGCCGGGGCCGTCGCGGCCCAGCTGGGCACCGCGTTCCTCGCCTGCCCCGAGGCCGGGACGAAGCCTGCCCACCTGGCGGCGCTGACCGCCCCCGACCCGCGCGGCACGGCGATCACCCGCGCGTTCACCGGGCGGCCCGCGCGGGGCATCCGCAACGCCTTCCTCGAGGCGCACACGGCCGCGGCACCCGCGGCCTATCCCCAGGTGCACCACGTGACCCGCCCGATCCGGGCCACGGGGGACCCCGAGGTGATGAGCCTGTGGGCGGGACAGGGCTACCCGCTGGTGCGCAGGCTGCCCGCCGCGGAGCTGGTGGCGACGCTGTTGAGCGAGGCCGGGGACGCGGCGGCAGCGGTGACCGCGCGCCTGGGGGGAGGAGCGCGATGACCAGGGGACTCGTCGAGTCGGTGAACGTGGCCGTGGTGCGCACCGACCCGTGGACGCGGGTCAAGAGTGGGAAGTCCGGCATCGACAAGCGGCCCGTCGCCGGCCCGGTGCGGCTCACGGCCGACGGCGTCGAGGGCGACACCGTCTGTGACGCCGAGAACCATGGCGGACGGGACCAGGCCGTCTACGCCTACTCGGCCGACGACCTGCGGTTCTGGACGGGCGAGCTCGGGCAGGAGGTGCTGCCGGGCGGGGTGGGGAGAACCTCACGCTGTCCGGGATCGACTGCTCCGGCGCAGTGGTCGGCGAGCGCTGGCAGGTGGGGGACGCCGTGCTGCAGGTGCGCGGCCCGCGGATCCCCTGCCGCGTGTTCGCGGGGTTCCGAGGCGTCCCGGACCTTGTCAAGCGGTTCACGGCGGCGGGCAGACCGGGCGCCTACCTCGCCGTGGAGCGCCCGGGACGGGCGCGGGCGGGCGACGAGGTGCGCGTGCTCGACCGACCCGTGCACGGCGTCACCACGGCTCACGTCATGGCGGCGATGATGGGCGAGCGGGATCGCGTACTCGCGCTGGGAGAGGTGCGCGAGTACCTCGGGGTGCGCGGACGCGACTGGCTGGACCGGACGCTCGCGGCGATGGGGGCGTGACCCGGGGAGCTCTCGGGGAGCGGAAAGTTCAGTGGGCGACGCCCTGGCTCGCCAGGGTCTCGAGCAGCTCGGCCAGCTGGGCGCGTTCCTGGGTGTGGGGGGAGCCCAGTGCCTCGCCCGCGCGGCGTTCGACGCGGCCGCACACCCGCTCGACGACCTCGCGCCCGTCGCCGGCCAGGTGGACCAGCACGCGGCGCCGGTCGACCGGGTCGGTGCGCCGGTAGGCGAGCCGGGAGGCGACCAACCGGTCCACCACCCGGGTGGCCGTAGGCGCCGGCAGAGCGGTGTGCGAGGCGATCTCGCCCATGCTCCGGCCGCCGCCGCGGGCGAGCATCAGCAACACCCGCCAGCCGTCCCGGCTGACCCCTTCCGCCGAGGTGGCCGGGGACAGCGCGGAGGCGACCGCACGGTCCAACCGGTCGAGCAGCTCGACCAGACCTGTCACGCGCGGCGCCGGGGCGTAGGCGTTCCCCGGCGCCCTCCGACTTGGTGGCTCAGACACGGTCACACACTGTACGTCCTGAAAAGGGCAGATGTCGCTCTCAGCTTCGAAAAGTCGCTCCGGATGGCCCAACGGTCGGGTGAACGGCTTCAGCGGGTGAAGACGATCTTTCCGGCGGTCTCGCCGTCCAGCATCGCGCGGAACCCCTCCTCGGCCCGTTCCATCGGCAGCTCCAGGCCGATCTCGGGGGAGATCCCGGCGTTCGCGACGAACGTGAGGAGGTCGGCGAGCTCGTCGCGGGTGCCCATCGTGGAGCCCACGACGCGCAGCTGGAGGAAGAACAGCCGCTGCAGATCCGCACCCGGGTTGGGGCCGCTCGTCGAGCCCGAGACGACGATGACGCCGCCCGGCTTGAGCGCGCGCATCGAGTGCGACCACGTGGCCTCGCCGACCGTCTCGAACACCGCGTCGACGCGGGCGGGCAGCCGCTCGCCGGACGGGAACGTGGCGTGCGCGCCCAGCTTCTCGGCCAGCGCCCGCTTCTCCTCGCTGCGGCCGGTGACCCAGACCTGCATCCCCGCGGCCCGGCCGAGCTGGACGAGCGCGGTGGACACCCCGCCCGACGCGCCCTGCACGAGCATCGTCTGGCCGGGGCGCAGCCCCGACTTCACGAACAGCATCCGGTAGGCGGTGAGCCAGGCGGTCCCCATCACCGAGGCCTGGGCGGCCGTGAGGCCCGCGGGCCGGGGCACGGCGTTGCGCTTCGGGACGACGACCGTCTCGGCGAACGTCCCCTGGTGCTTCTCGGTAAGCAGCGTGCGCTTCGGGTCGAGGGTCTCGTCGCCGCTCCAGGCCGGGTCGCCGATCACCGAGTGCAGCACCACCTCGGTGCCGTCCTCGAGCGTGCCCGCGCCGTCGCAGCCCAGGATCATCGGGAACTGGTCGGGCTTGATCCCCACCCCGCGCAGCGTCCACAGGTCGTGCATGTTCAGGCTGGCGGCGCTGACGTTCACCGCCACCCATCCCTCGGGCACCTCGGGGGCGGGACGCTCCCCGACGGTGAGCGAGTCGAGCGGAGCGTCGGCGTTGGGCTCTGCGGCGTAGACGGCGAACATGCCACGGAAACTAGTGCCTTCGGCGCCCGGCTACTGTGTGAGTCGTGGTACGGGCGGTGGCGGACTGGTGGGACGCGGTGGAACTGTGGCTCACGCAACTCGCGTTCCCGCTCCAGGTGGTGCTCGCCGTGCTGGTGCTGGTGCCGTTGTGCTGGGGCGTGGCGACGGGCGTCGACCGCGTCGTCGAGGTGGCCGCGGCGCGGATCGCGGCCCGGCGCGCGGTCCGGCGGGAGTGACCGTGTGACGTCGCGACGAGTTGCTGGAGCACGCAGTGCCCTGCTGTGCCGACGTGCTGCGGGCGGTCGAGGCGGGCGAGCCGCCGTACGCCCCGGCGACGGCGCAGCGATGGCTGGGGATGCTGGCCGCGGGGTGACCGTCGCTTAGCCCTGCAGTCCCGGGCCACCCTGCCAGGAGCGCCACAGCGACGCGTAGGTGCCGTCCGCGGTCACCAGGGCGTCGTGGGTGCCCCGCTCGGTGATCCGGCCTCGCCCCAGCACCACGATCCGGTCGGCATCCCGGGCGGTGTGCAGGCGGTGGGCGATGGCGATGACCGTCCGGCCGTGGAGGACCGCGCTGAGGCGGCGCTCGGTGTGCCGGGCTGCGGCGGGGTCGAGCACGGCCGTGGCCTCGTCGAGGACGACGACGCGCGGGTCGGCCAGCACCACCCGCGCAAGTGCGACGTGTTGGGCGGCGGCCGGGCCGAGCGGGGTGTGCGCGGCGCCGAGGGCGGTGTCGAGCCCGGCGGGCAGGTCGGCGACCCAGCGGGCGTCGACGGCGTCGAGGGCGGCCGACAGGTCGGCGTCGGTCGCGTCGGGGGCGGCGACGGCGAGGTTCTCGCGCAACGTACCGAGGAAGACGTGCTGTTCCTGGGCCACGAGCAGCACCCGGTGGCGGCGTTCGTCGACCGGGAGATCAGCGACCGGAACTCCGCCGACGGTGACGGATCCGCCCGACGGGCGGTCCAGGCCGGCCAGCAACCTGCCGAGCGTCGACTTGCCCGCCCCGGACGGTCCCACGATCGCCAGGCGCTCGCCCGGAGCGACGGTGAGCGTGACGTCGTCGAGCACGTTGCGGGCAGTGGCGTCATAGGCGAAGCGGAGCGCGATCGCCTCGACCGTGTCGTCCCGGGGCAGCGCGGGCCGGGGCTCCGCGACGGGAACCTCCTCCACGCCGAGGACCCGGGCAAGCGCAGCGCCGCCCGCCTGCAGCTGCTCGACCCGCAGCAGGATCCGGTCGAGCGGGTCGACCAGCTGCACGGCGTACAGCGCCGCGGCGACGACGGATCCCAGCCCGACCGCGCCCGCGTCGATGAGCAGCCCGCCGACCAGCAGCACCAGCGCCACTGGTACCGCGTAGGACGCATCGCACACCGGGAACAGCACGCTGCGCAGCCGCAACGTGGCCAGGCCGGTGCACAGCATGCGTTCCACCGCCCCGTCGCCGACACCGATCCGATGCTCGTGCAGCCGGTAGGCCTCGACGGTGCGGGCCCCCGCGGTGGTCGCCGCGAGGCTCTCGGTCATCTCCGCATGTGCTGTGCCGGCCTCGAGGTAGGCGCTGCGCGCCCGGCGCAGATACCAGCGGGTGACCACGGGCAGTGCCCCGAGGCCGGCGAACGCGCACACCGCGAGCACCGGGTCGAGCACCACGAACGCGACCAGGGTGAAGGTGACCTGCACGATGCCGATGAGCAGATCCGGTGCGGCGTCGCGCACGGTCGCCCCGACCGTGGTCACGTCGCCGGTGCTGCGGGTGACGAGCTCACCGGTGCCGGCCCGCTCCACGGCGGCGATCGGCAGCGTGAGCACGCGGTCGACGAAGCGTTCCCGCAACCGGGCCAGTGCACGTTCGCCGAAACGCAGCCCGGCGAGCCGGGCGAAGCGGGTGAGCACCAGCTGGGCTGCCGCGAACGCCACCGTGGCCGCGGCGAGCGTGTCGACCGAACCGCCCTGCTCCACCCGGTCGACGATCCGGCCCAGCAGCGCGGGTGCGGCGAGCCCGGCGGCGGCGGCGAGTGCGTGCAGTGCCACCACCACTGCCATGCCCCGCCGGTCGTCCGCGATCAGCTGCCGTGCGGCGCGCCGCACCACGTCCGGCCCCGCGACCGGAAGCGCGTTCACCGGTCCGTCCCGTCCCCGCGCAGAACGAGCTCCCGGTAGGCCGGTTCGGTGTCCAGCAGGTCGTCGTGGCTGCCGGTCGCGGCCAGGCGCCCGTCGACGAGGAACGCGACGGCGTCGGCCCGGGCGAGCAGCAGCGGCGACGTCGTCGTCACGAGCGTTGTCCGGCCCTGGCGGGCGGTGCGCAGCCGCTCCGCGATCGTCGCTTCGGTGTGGGCGTCCACGGCCGAGGTCGGATCGGCGAGCAGCAGCACCTCGGGATCGGCGAGTACGGCCCTGGCCAGCCGGATCCGCTGCCGTTGCCCGCCCGAGAGCGTGCGGGCGCCGTCGTCGATCGGGGCGCCGAGCCCGCCCGGCAGAGTCTCGGCGATGTCCTCGGCGGCTGCCACCCGCAGCGCGGCCGCGGCGCCCCCGTCCGTACTCCCGAGGGCCTCGCGCAGCGGCCCGGCGAACAGGTGCGCGTCGTGCTCGGCCACCAGTATGCGGCGGCGCACCTCGGTGAGCGGGACCCGGTGCAGTGCAACCCCGCCCCAGTCCACGCGGCCACTCGCGTACCCGCCCAGCCGGTCGACGACGGCGGGGGGGCCCGCCGGG
>NZ_JAHKRK010000180.1 GCF_019396355.1 Pseudonocardia nigra | reverse complement strand
AGGCCGGGATCACCCGGTCCACGCCAGCGGTGCGCGCCCCCTTGTTACCCCTCACCCTTTCCCATGCGACCGTGAGGAAGTCGGGATGATGGACGAGGTTGAAGAGGTCATCGAACCTGCGGCCGGGATCATCGACCGCCCATTGGTGCAGCTTGGTCTGCATCCGTCGTACCCGCAACCACGCCCCACCGGGGTCTGGCCACAGCTCACCGGCGTTCACCAGCGTCTCCGTCCCTTGCAGTTCCTCAACTACGTGAATCCGCTGGGCCGCTTCGCCATGTGGACGGCTTTCCCGTCCTCGGACTACTACCGGCCCTCCGCCCCACCTCGGGCCATCGGCGGACGACGCGCCTTCCCTGCCGGCCCGCCTGGGGGGCGAGGCCGGGGCGGGAGCTCCGGGGTGGTTCCCACGTTCACTGCGTTCCGTTCGTCGGGTGAGGCGGCCAGCTTTGCCCCTGCGGCATCGCCACGGTTACGCCGCAGTCCTTCACCGTGGCCTCCCGACCGGCAAGATCAATCCGATCCAAGGAGTTCCCGCCCGGACGGGCGGTGCGCACCGCAATCCAGCCCAGATCCACCGGGTTCGAGCTGGCGGAGGTCTTGAGGGGCTTTACACCGCTGGTTCCTCGCGTCCACCTTCCCGTCTCGCTTGCCGGACCCGCACCGTCCGGTAGTGCCGGTGCGTCCCGTCGTTGTCGGGGCTGCTCTCCACCCGGTCCGGTCGTCTCACCGGACCCGGCTGCCCCCAGCTTCGACCGCTCCTCTGCGACGGAGCGGCGGCGCGGGACTCACACCCGCACACGGGTCACAGCGCCTCGTGGCGCACGGTCTCCCACCTCCACTCGAACAGCAGCGCCTCACGGCGCACGTGCATCCAGGCTCAGTCTTAGCGCTGGTTTCCGCTCCGATGTTCCTCGACGCCCTTCCACAGACGCGAGGCTACGGCGGTACACCGACAGCGACCGACGACTGCTGCACTCGGCGGTTGCTCTCAGCAGCGCCGGGTCAGGCTGCGGGCGGTGCGAGATCGGCGAGCGCGAGGTCCGCGCGCCAGCGCACGAACGTCGTGGGGTGGTGTGGTCGGCGACGCGCACCCGGCCGTCGGGGGCTGCGGGAGCCGCCAGGAGCAGAGCGGCTGGGGCTTGCCGGGCGGGCCCGTGACGCCGCAGACCACCGCCTCGGCGGTCTGATGGGTGCGCACCTTCACCAGGATCTGCGAGCGGGCAGGTAAGCCGTACTGGAGATGCTTGACCACGACGCCCTCCACGCTGCCGTCGGCGTGACCGTGCAACCGGCGGGCCCGCGCGCCGGCGATGTCGCGGGTCATCGGCATGAGCACCAGCGGGACGCGGGCGTCGCCGAGCAGTTGCTGCAGCCGCTCCCGGCGTCCGGCGTACGGCTCGCCGCGGACGTCGGCGCCGGCCAGGGCGAGCACGTCGAACACCAAAGCGCCGCCGGGGTGACCGCGCCAGGGCGGGCGGCATGGGCGGCCGAGGGGTGGATGCGCCGCTGCAGCGCGGCGAACTCGAACGGCCGCCGCGGTGCACCACGAGTTCCCCGTCGAGCGCAGTCCCGCCGGGGACGTGGTCGAGGAGCCCGGCCACGACGTCGGGGAAGTAGCGGGTGAGCGGGCGCTGCTGGCGTGACTGCAGCCGGACCCGGCCGCCCTCGCGCATGGCGATGCACCGGAACCCGTCGGCCTTGACCTCGAAGGCGTACCGGTCGGCCCCGGCGGGCCTCGGGCAGCGCCGTCGCGGGCCGGGCGGTCATCGGCTCGATCACCGCCGGCAGCCCGGTGAGCTGCGGTTTCACCGCGTCACGGTAGGCCGATCACCCTCCGCCTCAGGTTGTCGGGCTCTCGGTGACCGGGTTCAGCTGAGCCACAGGACGTCGAGCAGGTCGACGCGGCGCTGCTCGTCGAGGACCAGGTAGGTGACCATGCCCTGGCGGTCGGGGCCGAACACGAGCGTGCGGACCGCGCCGTCGGGGTTGTTGTCGTTGAGGGAGTCCCCGGCCGTCCAGGGTGCGACCTCCAGTGTGGCGCGGACCTCGGCGAACGGCGCCAGCGCCTCGGGTGGGAGGGCGTCGATCTGGGGTTGGGACTGCTGGTCGGTGGTGATCCGGTACACCCGGCTGGCCCAGGCCCTACAGGCCGGCGCGGCGCCGGATCTGGGCCAGCGGCTCGCCGTCGAGGACCGGCTCGCCGGTCAGGCTTTCGGCGGCGCGGCGGGCGATCGAGGCGAACCGGTTCGGGTCGCGCTGCAGCAGCGCGACCCGGCGCCAGTGCTCCAGGCAGCGGAACAGCTCGGTCAGGTCCAGGGTGTCGCGGGCTGCGGCGAGCGCGCGCTGGTACGCGGCGTCGAACACGTCTCGGTCCTCGGTGAGCAGCGCGTCACGGATCGCCGCCGGCGCCGCGCCGGACCGCAGCGGGTCGCCGGTGCGGGGCTGTTCGTCGAAGGACCACAACGCCGTCACCGGCTCACCGTAGCGCGAGCCGCCGCCCGCGGCGGCGGCCACAGGCCGGCGCAGTGGGCGGATCGCGGGAGGCGGCTACCGATCGATGCTGGCGTGGGGCGAACGGTCGGGGGCGCCGGCCGGCCCAGGTGTGGGCGGGCAGCAGTCGAGGTCAGCGGCGCCGTCGGGCCGGCGGCGGGCGAGCAGGACCGCGACCGTGGTGAGGAGCGCGAGGGCGGTGGCGGTGAGCGCGACGGCGAGTTGGTGGCTGCTGATCCAGGTGGCGACCTGCGCGGAGAGCGCGGCGACGCCGCCGTCGGCGGGGCGGTCGGCGCCCAGCAGCGGGGGCAGCCAGTAGTAGAGGAGGTAGCCCCCGGACAGCGCGAGCAGCGCCCCGGCGAGGCGCCCGGCGTAGGGGGCCACCCCGCGCATGCCGCGGACCAGGGCGGTGCTTGTCGCCGCCGTGAGCAGCGCGAGGGTGACCAGCAGCAGCGCGGACCCGACGGCGTAGGCGGTGAACACGGCAAGCACCCCGATCCAGGTGGTCGCCGCGGCCTGGGTGATCACGGCCAGCAGCACGGCAAGGGTGCAGGACGCCGAGGCGATCGCGTAGCCGGCGCCGAACCCGACCAGCCCTCGGGTACTGGTGGCCCGGCGGGTGTCGGGTTGGCCTGCGCCGATCCGCAGGGTGGGGTGCCAGCCGGCGAGCATCGCGATCCCGATCATGGCGAGCACGCCGCCGAGCGCGGCGGCCAGCCAGGGGACCAGGGTGATGACCGAGCGGACCCCGACGGTGAGCAGCAGCCCGATGACGGTGAAGGTGGCGATGAACCCAGCGGTCAGGGCCAGCCCGGCGCGCAGCCCACCGGCCAGCCGCCCGACCAGGCCCTCACCGGCTCCCCGGCCGTCGTGGCTGTTGGTGGTGGCGGTGAGGACGGCGGGAAGCAGCCCGAACCCGCAGGGGTTGACCGGGGCGAGCAGCCCGGCGCCGAAGGCCAGCACGAGCAGCCCGGTCACCGTGCACCGGCCGTGGCCAGCGCCGCCTGGATCTGGTCAGGGGTGGGGTCCACACCCCGATAGACGGTGTTGCCCTGGGCATCGAGAACGACGGCAGTGGAGAGCTGGGTCAGCTGATAGGAGCTGGTCAGCGCCCCGCCGGTGTCGAGGGTGTAGGCCAGGCCGGTGGCCTGGTTGGTGGTGAGGAACTCCGCGACGTCGGTGGCGGTCTCGTCGGGAGCGACGTCCACGGCGACGTAGTTCGCGTCCGGGGCGCTCTGCTGGGCTTGGGCGAGGGCTTGGGCGCCGGGCCCGCAGGTGCCGCAGTTGACCGAGAAGAAGAAGACCACGCTGGGTTTCCCGCCGGGCACGTTGACCTGCTGCCCGGACAGTGTGGTGGCGGTGAACGCCACGCCGGTGCTGGAGCTCGCAGCCGCGCCCGGTGTCGGGGTCGGCGCGGGTGAGAGCGCGGTGTAGGCCACGGCGAGCACGGCGATCACCGCCACGCCGATCCCGGCCAGCAGCGGCCAGCGCCGCCGCGAGCGGCGGGGGGATGGCGAGCGGCCGGTCTTGGTCTGGGACACCTCAACGCTCCTGACTATCGAATGACGGTGAAACAGAGGGGTTCGGAAGAGATCAAGCGGTCAGGCGGTGCGTCCTGCCTGCCGTGGTGGGCCGATGCCGGCGGCGGGCCAGCAGCGCGGCGGCGGTGAGCAGGCCCAGGCCGGCGGACAGGAATGGCCACGCCATGGCTGCGGCCCCACAGGCGGTGGCGGCGCCGAGGGTGGCGCCGCCCGCGGCGAGTGCGGGGCCTGCGCAGCAGGAGCCGATCAGCGACAGTCCCGTTCCGATCAGGGTGCCGAGCGCGCCGAGGCCACCCAGGGCCGCCACGACCAGCCCGTCGAGTATCCGGCGGGCCAGGCCGCGGGGTCGGGCCAGGCCGGATCCGGTCGTCGATGCAGCCGTGCCGTGCAGCGCCGTCGCCACCGGCGCCGGGCGAGCCGCGGTGCGGCCGGTGGGATTCATCCTTGCGGGCCGGTGTGCGCGCGGGGCGGCTGACCGGGGCCGGACGTGGTGGGAGTGGGCGGGCAGCAGAGCTCACCGCGGACGGCACCGTCGGCGGTGTTGCGGTGGCGCAGTCGCCAGCCCCCCACGCCGAGGGCGAGCAGTATCGCGGCGCCGATCAGCCAGGGGTTGAGCAGCCAGGAGCCGAGCACGCCCAGCGCGCCGGCGGCGAGCAGGGCGGGTCCGGCGCAGCACAGCACCGGCAACGCGACCACCGCGGCTACCCCGAGGGAGTCCCGCAACCGATGGCGGGAGGAATCAGCAGACATGACGGCGTGAGGTTCCTTCTTCTCAGGTGCGGGGTTCGACGATGCGCTGGCAGGCGGCCAGCGCAGCGCAGTTGTCCGCGGCCAGCGACCGGGCCAGCACGACCAGGTCGGCCACCCGCGGGTCGACCACCCGGTAGTGGGCGAATCGACCCTCCCGGCGGGCGGCGACGTAGCCGCAGTCGGCCAGACACGCCAGGTGCGTCGACACCCGCCCCTGGGACAGCCCGACGTGGGTGACGCACTCGCTGACGGTGTGCTCGCCGGCGAGCAGGAACTCCAACAGCCGCAGCCGGGTCGGATCCCCCAGGGCGCGGAAGAACTTCGCCACCACCCCCGCCTGCTCGCCGGTCCTCCCGAGCAGCGGCACCGACGCCTCCCCCGGTGGTGACGGGGCGGCCGCGGCGGGCAGGGCCGGGGAGGTGCTCGAGCTGCTGACCATCCGGTTGTGCTCCTTCCACCCGATCATGTATCCGCGTAGGCGGATGTCATTACGCTACCATGCATTCGCAAGGGCGGATTGGACGGTTCGGTGACGGGTACCCCCCCGATCAGCAGCCCAAGGACGCACCGCCCCCCTGGCCGGGCTCGTTCGCCCGGCTCCACCACATCAACTTCAGGAGGTTCTTCGTGAACGACATCGGTGTGGTCGATCTGGCTGTGATCGGCTCCGGTGGGGCGGCGATGGCCGCCGCGATCGCCGCTCGGCAGGCCGGCAAGTCCGTGGTGCTCATCGAGCAGGCCACGCTGGGCGGCACCTGCGTCAACGTCGGCTGTGTGCCGTCGAAGACGCTGCTGGCCGCGGCCGGGGCCCGTCACGGTGCGCTGGGCAACCCGTTCCCCGGCGCCCCGACCTCGGCCAGCGAGGTGGACCTGGCCGCGCTGGTCGGGCAGAAGGACGAGCTGGTCGGGCGGCTGCGCCAAGCCAAGTACGCCGACGTCGCCGACGCCTACGGCTTCGAGGTCCGCCCCGGTCAGGCCCGGTTCACCGACGAGCAGACCCTGACCGTGCACGGGCAGCCGCTACCCGCCCACGCCTACCTGGTCGCCACCGGCGCCGAGCCCGCGCACCCCGGCCTGCCCGGCCTGGATGAGGTCAACTGGTTGACCTCGACCACGGCGATGGAGCAGACCGAGCTGCCCGAGTCGCTGGTGGTCATCGGTGGCGGCTATGTGGGGATGGAGCAGGCCCAGCTGTTCGCCCACCTCGGCGCCCGGGTCACCCTCGTCGGGCGGCTCGCGCCGGCGGCCGAGCCGGAGGTCGCCGACGCGCTGCGGCAGGTGTTCGCCGACGACGGGATCACCGTGATCGAGGATCGTGCCGTCGCGGTCGACACGGCCGGCGACCAGGTCGTCGTGCTCACCCGCGACGGACGGCGCGCGAGCGGTGCCCGGCTGCTGGTGGCGACCGGGCGCACCCCGCGCACCGCCGCGTTGGACCTGGACGCGGCCGGGGTGAAGACCGACGAACGCGGCTTCGTCGTGGTCAACGAGCAGCAGGCCAGCACCAACCCGCGGATCTTCGCCGCCGGTGACGTGTCCGGGGCCCCACAGTACGTCTACGTCGCCGCCGCCACCGGGCGCGCGGCAGCACTCAACGCCACCGGCACGGCCGGCCCCCGACCGGCCACGGTCGACTACACCGGGATGCCCGGGGTGGTGTTCACCCGCCCGCAGCTCGGGACAGCCGGGTTGACCGAGGCCCAGGCCCTCGCGGTCGGGTATCGCTGCGACTGCCGGGTACTGGGCCTGTCGGATGTGCCCCGGGCGCTGGCCAACCGCGACACCCGCGGGGTGGTCAAGCTCGTCGCCGACGCCGACACCGGACAGGTGCTGGGTGTGCACGCCGCCGCCGACGCGGCCGGGGAGATCATGCTCGCCGCCACCTACGCCATCAAGGCGCGAATGACCGTCGACGAGATCGCCGACACCTGGGCGCCGTATCTGACCATGGCCGAGAGCCTGCGGATCGCGGCCGGATTGTTCCGCAACCAGATGCCCACCTCCTGCTGCGCCTGAACCCCGCCAGCCTCTCCCTCTCCCCAACCTCGAAGGACGTTCCTGTCATGAGCATCGACGCCGATCACCTCGCCACCCGGCTCAGCGCCGCCATCAGCGCCACCCCCGGGGCCGGCGGGGACGCGATGGGCTGGCTGTGGCCGGCGCTGCTGCGCGAGCTCGCCCGCGGCCGCCCGGTCACCATCAACGACCTCGCCCGGGTGACCGGCCGCAGCGCCGCCGAGGTGAGCGACGGGCTGGGCATGCTGTCAGACACCGAGTACGACCGCCGCGGCCTGGTGATCGGGCACGGCATCACCCTGCGCGAGACCCCGCACCAGTTCACCGTCGACGGCCACGCGCTCTACACCTGGTGCGCGCTGGACACCCTGATCTTCCCCACCGTCCTGGACCGGCCCGCGCAGATCGTCTCGCCCACCCCGGGCAGCGGCGAACCGGTGCGCCTGTCCGTCGACCCCGCCGCCGGGATCACCGCGGTCGAGCCGGCCACCGCGGTCGTGTCCGTCGTCGTCCCCGACGGGTGCGCCGCGGGCGTGCGGGCGGCGTTCTGCAACCAGGTCCACTTCTTCGCCACCCCCGACGCCGCCCGCGACTGGCTCACCGAACACCCGGGCGCCGCGGTGCTGCCCGTCGCCGACGCCTTCGACCTGGGCCGCCGCCTGGCTCACAACTTGCTCGCCGGCCAAGCCCGCTGCTGCTGACCCCGGCCGACCCATCTACGCCGCAGATCCAACTGGCGAGGAACAGAAGCACCAATCATGCCCGCCCCCGCAGCGGCCATGGACCTCGTCGGGGCCGCGCTGGCCGGCTACCTCCTTGGGCGTGCGGGTGCCCGCCGCGGGCCCGGTCCAGCAGCGGCCAGAGGGCGGGCTCGGCGTCGAAGCGGCCAGGGCAGAACCACTCCACCCGTGCGTCCGGGCCCAGCAGCGCCAGGGAGCGGCCGTCGCCGATCGCGGCGAGCGCCTCCAACGGCGGGTATCCATCGGGTTCAGCCATGGTCGGCTGACCGGTCCGAGTCCGCTGCGCCGGCGATGTCGGCCCTGTTGACGATGTCGGCCCTGTCGGCGACGTCGATGACGACCTTGACGTCGTCGGGGCCGCGGCGCAGCGCCTCGGCGTAGCGGGCCAGCCCGACCCGACGGGTGATCAGCCGGTCCAGCCAGCCCGGCCAGCGGCGCTGCACGGCGACCAGGTCACCCACCGCGGCCTCGAAGTTGGCGCGGTCGGCGTTGACCGTGCCGACCAGGACCTTGTTGTGCAGCACCGTCTCCAGGTTCAGGTGGTCCACCGGTAGCTGGGCGCGCCGGTCCCCACCGGAGACCCCGGTGAGCACCGCGACCCCGTTGGGGCCGATGGTGTCGAGCAGCTGGAAGCCCAGCGGGCTGAACCCGGTGGCCTCGATCGCAATGTCGATCGGCCCGAACGCCTCGGCCAACTCGTGCCCGAGCGGCACCCGGTCGGCGTGCACGTACCGCGCGCCCAGCTCGCCGGCGAGCTCGACCTTGGGTCCGGCCGCGGCCTTGTCGTAGACGATCACCTCCAGCCCGCGCAGGGCGAGCAGCGCGGCGGCCAGCAGCCCGATCGGACCGGCACCGGTCACCAGGGCCCGACTTGGCTGCCAGGTCATCCGCTGCTGGATCGTGTCGATCTGCTCGAGCGCCTTCTCCCCGATCGTCGTCGGCTCGACGACCATCCCGACGCCGGCGAGCTCGTCGGGAACGGCCAGGAGGTACTCCGGACGCTCGGTGTAGTACTCGGCCAGGAAACCGTGGCGGCCCTTGATACCGCGCTCGGTGTAGCGGCCGTTGAGGCAGTAGTCCCACTCGTCGTGCGCGCAGTTCAGACACGGCACCGGATCGGGGCGGCGCACGATCGCCGCGACCAGCTGACCCGCCCGCAGCCCGCCGGCCGGCTCCCGGACCCGCCCGAGCGACTCGTGCCCGATGATCAGCTGTTGCTCGCCGGCCGGTGGCTGGCCGTAGGCCCCGGACACCAGCTCGTCATCGGTCCCATCCACCCCGACCGCCAACACCTCGACCAGCACCTCACCCACCCCCGGGCTCGGATCGGGAACCTCCGCCAGCCGATCGCTACCCGGACGACCAGGAGTGATCATGACCGCCTTCATCGCTCTCCTTCTGGGTGAATCGTGTCAAGCGGCGCCGGGGGCAAGGCCATCCGGTTTGCCGCCCGAGCCCGCGGGTAGCACCAGTCCCATCCGGACAGCCGGATATGGCAGGCGGTTACCCGGGGGCGGCCCGCGGAAACCGCACACGCAGTGGTCGCGGCGCGGGCCGGGCCGGGGAGGGAGTCCAGGATGGCCGAACAGTTCGACGTGATCGTGATCGGGATGGGACCGGGAGGCGAGGTAGCCGGCAGCCAGCTGCTGGCCGCCGGCAAACGCGTGGCCGTGGTCGAGCGGGAGCTGATCGGCGGAGAATGCGCGTACTGGGCGTGCATCCCGTCCAAGACGCTGCTGCGCCCGCCCGAGGCCCGCGGCGAAGTCGACCGCGCCGCCGGTGTCGGGGGGCCCGACTGGACTGGCCCGCCACCCGCGACTACCGCGACTACATGATCCGTCACCTCGACGACCGCGATCAGGTGGCCGGCTACGAGAAATCCGGGGCCACGGTGGTCAAGGGCGCCGCGCGCATCACCGGCCCGGGCAGTCTTGAGGTCGATGGGCGCCAGCTCTCGGCCGCCGACATCGTCATCGCGACCGGCTCCGACGCCGTCCTGCCCCCGGTTGAGGGACTGGACCAGGTGCCGGTGTGGACCAACCGGGAGACCAACACGCTCAGCGAGATCCCGGGACGGGTGGTCATGATCGGAGGCAGTGCCGTCGGGGTGGAGCTGGGCCTGTTCCTGCGCCGCTACGGCGCCGAGGTCACCCTGCTCGAGCAGGCCCCGGGGCTGCTATCGCGGGAGGACCCGCGGGTCGGGGAGCTGACCGAGCAGTACCTGCGCGGCGAAGGCATCGACGTGCACACCGGCGCCGGGGCGCGGCGGGTGCGCCGCGAGGGCACCGATACCGTGGTGGAACTCGACGGCGGCGGTGAGGTGCGCTGCGACGTCATCGTCGTCGGCGCCGGGCGTGCCCCGCGCACCGCGGATCTGGGCCTGGACGCGATCGGGATCACTGCCGGGAAGCGGGGCGAAATCCCGGTGGACGAGCACTGCCGCGCCGCCGACGGGGTATGGGCGCTCGGCGACGTCACCGCCGTCATGCCGTTCACCCACGTGGCGATGTACCAGGCCCGGGTGGTGGCCGACAACATCCTCGGCACCCCACGTGCCGCCCGCTACGAGGGGATCCCCCGGGTGGTGTTCGCCGACCCGGAGATCGCCGCCGTGGGCTTGACCCGCGCCCAGGCCCAGAACCAGGACCTATCGGTCAGCTCGGCCGAGATCAACCTGGCCGAGGCCATCGCGCGGCCGTGGACCTACGAGAAGGACCCCCGCGGACACCTGGGCGTGCTGGCCGACCGCGACCGCCGGGTGCTGCTCGGAGCCTGGGCCGTGGGCCCGCAAGCCAGCGAATGGATCCACACCGCCGCGCTCGCCGTCCGCGAACAGATCCCGATCGACCGACTGCTCGACCAGATCGCCCAGTTCCCCACCTACAACGAGGGCTACCTCGCAGCGCTGCAGCACCTCGACCTCTCCAACGACTGACCCTCAACTGTGCGTTGTCGCTTATCCCGATCCCCGCCAAGCCCGTCCACACCACGCGTCACGACGGTCTGCGGGGCGGAGGTGACCGCGCGCAAGACCCGCCGGAGATGCGCCCGCGCCGGAGATGAAGTGGTTGAAGATCGAGTCCTGCTGCTCGCCCAGGTGTAGTCCGACCCAGGCGGTGAGCTTCTGCGCGGCGATCCGGTACGGCGGACCGGGCCGGGCGGCGTCCTCCCGGGCCCGGTCGACCTCGGACTCGAGCTCGTAGAGCGCCGTGCTGACCGGTTCCATGGCCTTGGTGATCGCGCCGGTGGAGTGCGTGTGCACCAGGGTCGCCTACCTGCCCGGTACCGCGGTGCTGCGCTACGACTGGGAGGGCAGCAAGGGGCGGGCCCGAATGAGTGTGGCGATGGGGTGGCCGGCGCGCGAGGGCGTGCAGGAACTGCTGTGGCTGGTCGAGGGGCTCGAGGGCAAGGTCAGCGTCGGGGTCGCCGCCGACCCGCAGCCCGGGTGGGGGGAGCACCGCTGCCACCTGACCCTGGACCGCGCCACGGCCAGCTGGACCAGTGAGGGCCTGGCCCTGCAGCTGACCGGGCCCGCCCCGCTGGACCGGTTCGGCGCCGCGGCGATCGGCAACCACCTCGTGTCCGCCGGCGAGCGGTGTGGATTTCGGCTGCGCGTCGCCGCGGACGCTTGCACACCGTCCTTCGCGACCACCCCCGGCGCGGTCGACACCGACGTGCAGGCCACCGCGCAGGCGTGGCGGGACTGGGTCGCCGGGGTGCGCTACGACGGGCCGTGGCGCGACGCGGTGATCCGCAGCGCGATCACCCTGAAGATGCTCATCTACGAGCCCAGCGGCGCCGTCGTCGCCGCGGCCACCAGCTCGGTGCCCGAGCAGATCGGCGGCGTGCGCAACTGGGACTACCGCTACACCTGGCTGCGCGATGCCGGGTTCACCCTCAACGCCCTCTACCTACTGGGCTGCATCGAGGAGGCCCGTGCCTACGCCGCCTGGCTGTGTCGCGCCACCGCCGCGCACGGGCTACCGCTGCGCGTGCTCTACGGCATCGACGGGCGCGCCGACCTGCCCGAGCAGGAACTGGGCGACCTCGCCGGCTACCGCGGGTCGCGCCCGGTGCGGGTCGGCAACGACGCCGAAACCCAACTTCAGCTCGACAGCTACGGAGAGCTGACCGACTGCCTGGCCATCTGCGAGGTCCTCGGCGAGGACGTGATGCGCGGGCAGTGGCCGCACTTCCGTCGGCTGATCGACTTCGTCGCCGAGCACTGGTCCGACCCGGACAGCGGCATCTGGGAGGTCCGCGACCGGCCCCGCCACTTCGTGCACTCCAAGGCCATGGCCTGGGTCGCCCTGGACCGCGGCTGCCAACTCGTCGACACCTACGGCCTCGACGGTGACCTCGACCGGTGGCGCCGCGAGGCCGACACGCTACGCGCCCAGATCCTCACCCACGGCGTCGTCGGCGGCCGGTTCCGCCGCGCCTACGACGACGACGCCCTCGACGCGAGCCTGCTCATGCTGCCCATCACCGGCTTCGTCGACGGCGCCGACCCCCTCGCCGTCGCCACCCTCGACGCCATCCGCGCCCAACTCACCATCGACGGCGCGGTCACCGACGCCCTCATCCTGCGCTACCCTCCGAACGCGGGCGACGGACTACCCGGACAAGAGGGCACCTTCGCCATCGCCAGCTTCTGGCTGGTCGAGGCGCTGGCCCTGGCCGGGCGACGCGCCGAGGCCCTCGCCGCCGGCGACGCGCTGCTCGCCCTGCAAGGACTCGTCGGGCTCTACGCCGAGGAACTCGACCCCCACACCGGAAGCCAGCTGGGCAACATCCCGCAGGCCTTCACCCATATCGGCCTGATCAACGCCGCCCTCCGACTGACCGAACAGACCCTGCGCGGGCACCCCGACACCTCCTTCCACGCCATCCAGCCAGGCCAGACGCCATAGACCACCCCGGCCGTCGACCGCTGCGCTCACGGCGGCAGCCCGGCCCTTACCACCCCAACGGGTCCGGGCGACCCAATATCCGTTTACCCGGATGCGCTGAGGGTAGCCAGGGAGAACCTGAGACCAGCCACGAAGCCGAACGACGGCGACACACGAACGGGAGTTGCTGAAGGCAGCGGCGCCCCGGCTTCCGTCCCTCGATTCGGTTCACCTGAAAGGAGATCACGATGAAGCTTGCCGGGATGCTCGAGGACCTGGGGATCGCCTCGGTCGCCGGTTACGTCGGCACCAAGGCGATGGAGCCGGTGAGCATGAAGCTGTATGAGATGGAGTCCGAGCAGGCCCGCAAGCAAGAGGACGAGGCCCGGCCCGGCCCGCCCTATCAAGTCGCCGCGCAGAAGATCTTCGGCGCGCTCGGGGTGAAGCTGGAGGGCAAGGCCCTGCAGCGGGCGTCGATGGGGATGCACTACGGGCTCGCGCTGAGCTGGTCGCCGGTGTACGTGCTGTTGCGCCGAAAGACCGGTATGACTTCGGTCGGGGCCGCGCTGACCGCCGGCACGGCCATGTCCCTGGTCGCAGACGAAGGGATAACCCCGCTGTTCGGGTTCTCCGCCCCCAACCGCGACTACCCACTGGTGACTCACCTGCGCGGCTACGTCGCCCACCTCGCCTTCGGACTTGCCGTCGCCGGCACCTGCGAGGTGCTCTGGGCGCTGCGCGGCCGCCGGCCCTGATGGCCGCGACACCCGCCTCGCCCGCCGCCGCGGTCATCCTGGTTCCAGGCCTGCGCGACGCCCCCGCGATCGGCTCTGGCTGCTGCGTGATCACCCCCGACGACCGGGTCCGGGACGAAATCGACGGCTGGCCCGGGCTGAGCGTGACCGAGGTCGACCTCACACAGGAATCCCTGACCGTCACCGTCGCTGCGGGCGCGCACGACCAACTCGACGACGCGCTCACGGGGCTGCGGGACCTCGGGTTCTCCCATGTCCACCTGGCCGCCTCACCAATCGCCGCGGCGGCGAACGAAGCGGCGCACGACGACGCCGACCAGGACGATCTTCGGTGACCGTCGCGCCCGAGCGTGCGGGCCGCGGTCCTGCGGTGCGGCCAACGGGCGCGCCAACGAGCTCCATCCGGCTGGCGCGGCGCGTCGCCGCGGGCAGCCACCGGCCCGACGCCGCGGCCAGGTAGGGATCGTGCCGCTGCTGCGCGGCCGCCCACCGGCCCCCCGCCCGGCCCAAGGCGGATGGCACCTGAGCGAATGGGTCAGCGAGTTTTTCGGGACCACGCTGCTGCTGATCGGCGGCCTGTCCGCGGTCAGCGTCGACTTCGCCGCCGCCTCCCCCGTGCCCCACGCCATCGCGTCGCCGTCACTGCGGCTGCTGCTCACCGGCGCTCTGTTCGCCGGCACCGGCAGCCTCGTCGCGCTCACCCCTTTCGGGCGACGCAGCGGCGCCCACCTCAACCCAGCCGTCACCCTCGCCTTCTGGGCGAACCGACACGTCCACCGCCACGATCTCGCCGGCTACCTCGTCGCCCAGCTGCTCGGCGATCTTGCTGGCGCCGCCACCGTCGCCGCCATCTGGGGGCCATGGGCGAGCAGCGTGCACTACGGTCTCACCGCCCCCGGCCAGGGACTGAGCACCCTCGCCGTGGGCGGCCTCGAAGCCGGGATGACCGCCGCCCTGGTCCTGGTCATCTTCACCTTCGTCTCCTCCCCGGCCTCCACCCGCTGGACACCGCTGGCGGTGTGGGGGCTGGTCACGGTGCTGGTCTGGCAGGTCGCCCCGTACACCGGCACGAGCCTCAACCCGGCACGCAGTCTGGGTCCCGCCGTCGTCGCCGGGCGCTTCACCGACCTGGCGGTCTACCTAGTCGCGCCCCCCGCCGGCGCCCTGGGCGCGGCCACCGTCTGGCGGATCCTCAGTGCCCGGCGCACCTTGACCGCCAAGCTCTACCACGACAGCCGTTACCCCTCGTGTCTGGCCAGCGCACTGCCAGCCGCTGCCCCCGATGGCACCCGCTGATTCGGCCGGGGCAGGAGTGCTCGGACTCGCGGCGCTCATCGCCGCCCTCGCTCGGCGATCCCGCCGACACCGACACTAGGTTGACGTGGTGCCGCGGGAACGTCTGGTTGTCGTTGGTGGGGACGCGGCCGGGATGAGCGCCGCCAGTCAGGCGCGCAAGCGGCGGAGTCCTGAGGATCTGCAGATCGTCGCGTTCGAGAAGGGTCGGGCCACCTCCTACTCGGCGTGCGGAGTCCCCTACTGGATCAGTGGAACGGTCGCCTGCGAGGACGATCTGATCTCGCGCAGCCCCGCACAGCACCGCGACAACGGGATCGACGTGCGGACCCGTACCGAGGTCGTGGCGATCGACCTGGCCGCCCGCACCGTCCGGGCCCGCGAGGTCGACGAGCACGGCCGCGAGTACGACGAACCGTTCGACAGCCTCGTCTACGCCACCGGCAGCGTCCCCATGCGCCCACCGATCCCGGGAATCGACGCCGACGGCGTGTACGGCGTGCAGACCCTGGACGACGGCGCCGCCCTGCGCGCCGAACTGGACACCGGCGGCGTCCGCCGCGTGGTCATCGTGGGTGGCGGCTATATCGGGCTCGAGATCGCCGAGGCCTGCCAGATCCGGGGCCTCGACGTTACCGTCATTGACCGCTCGCGCACCCCGGTCGGAACCATCGACCCCGACATCGGCGCGTTCATCACCGACGCCGTCCGCGCCCTGGGCATCACGCTGGTCCTCTCCGAAGCGGTCGTCGCAATCGAGACCGGTCGCGACGGGCGGCCCGTCGCCGTGCACACCGACGGCGAACGCCGGCTGCCCGCCGACCTCGTCGTGCTCGGCCTGGGCGTGTGTCCCAACACCGCTCTCGCCCAGCACGCCGGGATCCCGCTGGGCACCTCCGGCGGAATCGCCGTCGACACCAGGATGCGCACCCACGTCGAGGGCGTCTGGGCCGCCGGCGACTGCGTCGAGTCAGTCCACCGGCTGTCCGGGCAGCGGGTCGTCGTCGCGCTGGGCACCCACGCCAACAAGCAGGGCCGCGTGGCCGGGATCAACATCGGCGGCGGCTACGCCACCTTCCCGGGAGTGATCGGCACCGCGGTTACCAAGGTCTGTGACCTAGAAGTAGCGCGCACCGGGCTGTCCGCCGCCGAAGCCGACGTCGCCGGCTACCGCTACGTCACCGCCTCGGTGGACTCCACCACCCGCGCCGGCTATTACCCCGGTGCGCAACCGATCCGCATCAAGATGCTCGCTGAGAAACGCACCGGGCGGCTGCTGGGCGCGCAGATCGTCGGCCGCGAAGGCGCCGCCAAGCGCATCGACGTGCTGGCCACCGCCATCTGGAACGAGATGGGCGTCGACGAGATCCTGGCGTTGGACCTGTCCTACGCCCCGCCGTTCGCCCCCGTGTGGGACCCGGTGCTCATCGCCGCCCGCAAGGCGTTCGACGCCGTCGAGGCCAACACCCAGGTCTGAGCAGCCACCCACTCGGTGACCCCGGCACACCACGCTGTTGGCACCCCCGGTTGCTGGAGAGCCGGCAACGGGGTCGGCGACGGCTGCTACTCGTCGCCCTGCCCATGGGGTTGGTGCCGACCGAGTGAGCAACGCGCTGTATCACGTACCGGCGTAGTCCTGCCGAGCGGACTCCTGTTGCCGGGCGATCTCCTCGATGAGGGCGCGCAGCTTGTCTGCGGCGTCGGGGTCGAGTCGTGACGATTCGCCTCGGATCCGGGGGTCGAGACGCTTCGCGTAGTGGAGCACGACTCGGGAGCTGAGTCCCCACGTGTCGGCCAGCCGGTAGAGCCGGAGGTGATGGTCGGGCTCGTCCGTGGGTGCGCCGTCCGGGTTCTCGTAGCGCTGGAACCGGTAGACGTCGGGGTTGTCGCGGGTGCGTTGGTAGATCGCGTAGACCGGATCGTCGGCGGGGTCGAGGCTGTCGTCGAGCCATGGCCGGTCCTCGAGCCAGGGGTCGAAGGCGAGCAGTCTCACCACCGAGTCTCCGAGCAGAATGTCCATCGGGCGCCCGTCGTGGGGGCCGCCGCTCATGGTCACCGGCTTCCGCACGGTCTGGCGCAGGTGTCGCTGGCGGGCCGCTTGCCGGGAGATGCTGGCCGCGGCGCCGATCTCGGCGAA
Organism: Pseudonocardia nigra; assembly: GCF_019396355.1. Lineage (GTDB taxonomy): Bacteria > Actinomycetota > Actinomycetes > Mycobacteriales > Pseudonocardiaceae > Pseudonocardia > Pseudonocardia nigra. The sequence continues at coordinate 522 of NZ_JAHKRK010000180.1, read as the reverse complement.
GTCGGCGCCGTCGTGCTTTGCACGGTAGGCGTAGCGCTCGGCGATCTCGTCGAGCGCGTCCTGCACGGTGCGGATCATCGCCAGCAAGGTCAGGTAGTCCTGGCGACGCTGTTCTCGGCGACGGAGCCCGCTGTCGAGGTCCCAGGTAGCGCGCGACTCCGACCAGATCGCATGAAGCTTCCCGGCCGCGAGCTGGCAGACGAGGTCCTCAACAGTGGTGACCGTCTCGGCAGGAGCCCTCCGCCTCACCCGCATTCGACAATCTTAGTTGTCGCACAACGCCTGGTCGCGACGGGCGCCTTGATCGTGCACGAGCGCTCTGAGCAGGGATGACCTTCAGAGTTGACACGTACTCGTCGTGCGCCGTGAGGCGCTGTTGATTCGAGCGGAGGTGGGAGACCGTGCGCCACGAGGCGCTGTGATCCGTGTGCGGGTGTGAGTCCCGCGCCGCCGCTCCGTCGCAGAGGAGCGGTCGAAGCTGGGGGCAGCCGGGTCCGGTGAGACGACCGGACCGGGTGGAGA